>NZ_LAYF01000006.1:0-135004 GCF_001588645.1 Streptococcus oralis
CTAGTACATGAACTTCCAGAGTACACAGGCGCATTAGCGACAGTAGGTGACCAAGCGGCTCCAACAGTAGAGAAACCTGAGTTCAAGGGCGGTGTCAATGCAGTTGAAGCCTTGGTACATGAGCTTCCAGAGTACACAGGCGCATTAGCAACAGTAGGCGACCAAGCGGCTCCAACAGTAGAGAAACCTGAGTTCAAGGGTGGTGTCAATGCAGTGATGGCTCTAGTGCATGAATTGCCAGAATACACAGGCCCGCTAGCAACAGTAGGTGATCAAGCTGCTCCAACAGTAGAGAAACCTGAGTTTAAACTTAGCTCACTTGCTTCAGATGAAGGTAAGGCACCGGCACCGGAACTAAAACAAGAAGTGACGAAGCGAGAAACAGCTGAACAAAGCTTGCCAGCAACAGGTGAGAGTCAATCTGACACAGCCCTCTTCCTAGCAGGAGTTAGCCTAGCTCTATCTGCTCTCTTTGTAGCAAAAACAAAGAAAGACTAGTATTTAGTAAAACCTCTTAACAAGATTACGAAATCCGTTTCCTATCTTTCCCAATGAGGTTTATAGTACAGAAAAAGCCTGAGAAGATGTCTTCTCAGGCTTTTGTTAAGCACATAAATGCAATAGTGCTATGAAAAAATCACCCAGAAAAATCCGGGTGATAAATGTTATGGTTGTGCTGGTTGAGGATTCTGATTTTGGTTCTGGTTTTGTTGACCAGGCGTTGTATTTGGTTGCTGGTTATTGGTATTATTGTTTGCACTATTATTCGTGCTTGGAGTAGTTGAGCTTGACTGTGAAGTTGAACTTTCTGATGTCGAGCTCGAACTTTCTGGTGTTGGGGTCTGTTGCGGAGCAGGAGCAGTCCATGCAGAACGAGCACCGTTTTTAAAGACGAACTCACCACTTCGATAGAGGCCTTCTGGCATAGTCCAGTCGCCAGGGTTGTTATCCTCAGACAGATAAGTCATCATCGAACGGTAAACCTTAGCAGCAACATAGAAGCCATCACCAACGATAGGAGTAAGGCGGTTTGAGTAACCTGTCCACACAGCCATTGAATATTTGCGAGTATAACCAACAAACATTTCGTCTGGAGCTACATAACCAGTATTTTTGATGTAGTTTTCAATTTCATCATCTGTATAGTTTGATGTACCAGTCTTACCAGCTTGAGGTAGCCAAGGGAGATAAGCACCACGACCAGTTCCGTATGCCAAGACAGTCTTCATCATTTCTGTCATCATATAGGCGGTCGTCTCCTTCATGGCACGAGTACCAGGATCAGCGTATTCTTTTGAGCTACCATCGCTAAAGACGATTTTGTTGATATACATTGGTTTATGGTAGATACCACCGTTAGCAAAAGCAGCGTAAGCAGCAGCCATTTTCTCACTACTTGCTCCGTACTTTTTGTTTGACTCAGTCGTATTACTTGAAATCGCGTTGGCATAGTGCATATCTGGATAGTCAATACCGATTCCATTCAGGAAGGTCTTGGCTCTATCCAAACCGACTTTGTTCAAGGTTTCTACGGCTGTAACGTTCCGTGATTGTTGGAGCGCATATTGGATGGTGATATTTCCAAAATAACTTCTATCCCAGTTGTAAACAGGGGTATCTGTTCCAGGATAGTTGTATGGAACATCATGTACAATCGAAGCAGTTGATTCGTAGATGTCATACTCCAGGGCAGGAGCATAGTCTGTGATTGGCTTCATGGTAGAACCCCAGTCACGGTTGGTTTCCACAGCTTGGTTGATTCCGAAGGAAACATTGCTTGATTGGTGACGAGAACCTAACTGAGCAATAACTTTCCCGTTTGTCACATCCACGATTGTTGATGCTACTTGCATTTCATCATCTGGATAGTTGACATACTCGTCGGTATTGTAGATATCCCAGAGATGTTGTTGAACTTTAGGATCAACGTTGGTGTAGACGTCCATACCAGTCGTTAAGAGGTTGTAGCCTGTTTCTTGTTCGACTTGATCGATTACCTCTTTGAGATAGTTGTCCATGTATGGAGGATAACTATTAGCCGATTTTAGACTTTGAAGTCCATCTGTAATCGGAGTATTAATCGCTTTTTCATATTGCTCAGCTGAAATGTAACCTTGCCCCTTCATCTCAGAGAGGACGAGATTACGACGTTCTTGAGCGGCTTCTGGATGCGAGTATGGATCATACTGGTTTGGAGCTTGAGGCATACCAGCAAGGAGAGCTAATTGAGGAATGCTTAAATCTTTGAGATCCTTGCCATAGTAACTTTGGGCAGCAGTCTGCATTCCGTAATTACCGTTTGACATGTAAACCTTGTTGATGTAGTAGGTCAAAATCTCTTGTTTAGTCGCTTTTTGTTCTAGCTGAACGGCTAACCAAGCTTCCTGGGCTTTACGAGAAAGAGTCTGATCAGAAGTTGACGTAGAGAAATAGGTTAACTTGATCAACTGCTGTGTCAAGGTTGAAGCTCCTTGCAGACCTCCACCACCACGAAGGTTTCGGAGGGTAGCACCTAGGATACGGATCGTGTCGATTCCTCGGTGATTAAAGAAGCGATGGTCCTCAATCGAAACAATAGCATTGACCAAATCGGTCGGTATTTCGTTTGCTTGGGCATTGACCCGACGTTCCGATCCAAGATCAGCGATAAGCTCGTCATTGCTATCGTAGATCTTACTTGATGTTGTAGCAACTAGTTTACTTTCAGAAAGTTCTGGAGCCTTGCTAACATAGTAGAGGAAGAGACCTCCACCAAGCATTACAGCTGCGATAAATACAGTTAAGAGACTGATGCTGACATACTTAGCTATTCGCAGAAAAGTTTGTTTGTTCATCTTGTTTTACCACCTAGTAAATGTTCTTTGATAATGTCGAGGTAGGGAATTTGAGGAAAGGCCCCAGGCTCAATCCTATATCCATTTTCTCGAATATATCCAAGTGGCATTGACTTCTGTCCCTTATCTTGATGATAGAAACGGATGAGGTCAATAGCCGGTAATAAGTAGGTTTCTTGCTGAGAAGAAAAGTGAAGGAGTACAAAGCAGATTCCTTGCTGGGCAAGGACTTGTTCCATATGCTGGATCTGATGGAGATGAAAATTCTTCATCGGTATCGCATGTTTTTGCCTGGTTTCCTTTGCTTCAAAGTCGATGTAGTATCCATCATAAACCCCTGAATAATCAGTAGTAGAAGCTTGTCTAAAGTAGGCTTCAACAATCTTGGCACGACTTCGTTGGGGATAGTCGACACGTACGATTTGGACGGGAGTTGGTTTCTTGTGAATAACAGCTAACCCATGCGACAAATAGTAGTCGTTCGTAGCATTGATCATCTTTTCAAAAGACATTCCCCGATTTGCGAAATTTTTAGTTTGTGACAGGGGTGCTTGTCTCTTTTGAGATGAAATTTTATGTGGATAGTTGACCATAATTCTCCTTATTGGTACAATAACATCACTCTATTATATCATAAATTTACAAAGAAAGGGTTAAAAATGACATCAGCCTTGATTTTAGGCTATTCAGCCTTCGACCTTGGTCTCTTTAATGACAAGGATATTCGCGTTGATATTATCAAAACAGCCATTCGGAGAGATCTGGAACGTCTAGCAGAGGATGGGGTGACTTGGCTTGTCTTTACAGGGACTTTGGGCTTTGAGTACTGGGCGCTTCAGGTGGCGAAAGACATGAAAGCAGACTATGGATTTCAACTGGCGACCATTTTTGATTTTGAAACCCATGGCAGTAACTGGAATGAAGCAAATCAAGCGAAATTGAGTGAGTTCAAGCAGGTTGATTTTGTCAAATACGCCTATCCACAATATGAGCACAAGGAACAATTACGTGATTATCAGAAATTTTTGCTGGAAAATACAGATACTTGTTATCTTTTTTACGACGAAGAAAACGAAACCAAGTTACGATATTTTTACCAAATGATGAAAAATCAAGCGGACTATGTTACAAGAAGATTAACATTTGAGGACTTGAATGAAATAGTAGAAAATTTTTCTGAAAAGTAAGCCTTTGACCTTGATTTTTACTTGTCTTTTTTTATATAATAATACTAGTAACCCAGAATGGAGAGAGACATGGCAAGTATTATATTTTCAGCGAAAGATATTTTTGAACAAGAATTTGGACGTGAAGTACGTGGATACAGCAAAGCAGAGGTAGATGAATTCCTAGACGATGTGATTAAGGATTATGAAACCTACGCAGCTTTGGTCAAATCCCTTCGTCAAGAGATTGCTGATTTGAAAGAAGAATTATCTCATAAACCACAGGTAGCGCCAACTCAACCAGACTCTATTGAAGTAACGGCTTCTACTTCAATGACAAACTTTGATATTTTGAAACGCTTAAATCGTCTCGAAAAAGAAGTATTTGGTAAGCAAATCTTAGACAACCAAGATTTATAATTGACTAAGGAATGAGTGCAATTTTTGGATAATCGCGTGAAGAGGTTCTCTTTTCATGAGGAAAGTCCATGCTAGCACAGGCTGTGATGCCTGTAGTGTTTGTGCTAGGCGAATCCATAAGCCTAGGGACGAGAAATCGTTACGGCAGTCGAAATGGCTAAGTCTTCGGATAGGTCAGAATAGGCTTGAAAGTGCCACAGTGACGGAGTCTTTCTGGAAACAGAGAGAGTGGAACGCGGTAAACCCCTCAAGCTAGCAACCCAAATTTTGGTCGGGGCATGGAGTGCACGGAAACGAACGTAGTACTCTGACTGCTAGCAGATTTATGCTGTTAGTGGTAGACAGATGATTATCGAAGGAAGTGGTCCTAGTCACTTCTGGAACAAAACATGGCTTATAGAAAATTGCATATAGGTTGAGGCTGAGAAATCTTTCTCAACCTCATTTTTTAAAGTGAACAAGAGAAAGGTCTTGCAAGACTAGAAATGAAAGAACAATTTAATTTAATCGCAACTGTTGCGGCGGGTCTTGAGGCTGTCGTTGGACGTGAGGTGCGAGACCTTGGTTATGATTGCCAGGTTGAAAATGGGCGTGTCCGCTTCCAAGGAGATGTGAAGGCAATCATCGAGACCAATCTTTGGCTTCGTGCAGCGGATCGCATCAAGATTGTAGTCGGAAGTTTTCCAGCTAAGACCTTTGAAGAGCTTTTTCAAGGTGTTTTTGCTCTAGATTGGGAAAACTATCTCCCGCTAGGAGCACGTTTCCCGATATCAAAGGCAAAATGTGTGAAGTCTAAACTCCACAACGAACCCAGTGTTCAGGCTATTTCTAAGAAGGCTGTTGTAAAGAAATTACAAAAACACTATGCCCGTCCAGAAGGAGTTCCCTTGATGGAAACGGGTCCCGAGTTTAAGATTGAGGTATCTATCCTGAAAGATGTGGCAACTATCATGATTGACACGACAGGCTCCAGTCTCTTTAAACGTGGTTATCGTACGGAAAAGGGTGGAGCGCCCATCAAGGAAAATATGGCAGCGGCCATTTTACAACTATCTAACTGGTATCCAGACAAGCCCTTAATTGATCCGACCTGTGGTTCAGGAACTTTCTGTATCGAGGCGGCTATGATCGCCAGAAAGATGGCACCAGGCCTTCGCCGTTCCTTTGCTTTTGAGGAATGGAACTGGGTCAGCAATCGGTTAATCCAGGAAGTTCGCACAGAGGCGGCCAAGAAAATTGATCGTGAACTTGAGCTGGACATTATGGGCTGTGATATTGATGCTCGCATGGTGGAAATTGCCAAGGCAAATGCTCAAGCAGCAGGCGTTGCAGGTGATATCACCTTTAAGCAAATGCGGGTGCAGGACTTGCGCACAGACAAGATTAATGGCGTTGTCATTTCCAATCCACCATATGGGGAACGCTTGTCTGATGATGCAGGAGTTACCAAGCTCTATGCTGAGATGGGACAGGTCTTTGCACCACTGAAAACGTGGAGTAAGTTTATCCTGACGAGTGACGAAGCTTTTGAAAGCAAGTACGGAAGTCCAGCTGATAAAAAGCGAAAACTCTATAATGGGACCTTAAAAGTGGATTTGTATCAATACTTTGGTCAGCGTGTCAAACGCCAAGAGGTAAAATAGAAAGGTGAACTCATGAGTAAGAAAAGACGTGATCGTCATAAAAAAGGACATCAAGAACCACAATTCGACTTTGACGAAGCAAAAGACTTGACTGTTGGTCAAGTCATTCGTAAGAATGAAGAGGTTGAAGCAGGAGTATTGCCTGAGGACAATATCTTAGACAAATACATCAAACAGCACCGTGAAGAAATCGAAGCCGACAAGTTTGAAACTCGTCAGTTTAAAAAAGAAGAGCTAGCTTCTACTCAAAACCTAGAGGAAATGATCCAAGAAGTTCGTGAATCAAGTGAACCTTCTGATCAGGTAGACGATTCAGACCTGGTTGCTGAGGAATCTATGGAAGAGATAGAAAATGAAGAGACTACTCAGTTTGTTCCACCACTTCAAGATGAAGAAAGTGCTGAAATAGAGCCTCTCGTTTTAACAGAAACAGAGCCCAAGCAAATAAATGAGGAACAAGAAGAGGAGGCCTATACACCTCTATCACGTTCGACTCAAACAGAACCTGAAACAGGATCTAAGAAGAAAGCTGTCATCATCATTGCTTCAGTGGTCGCTGCAATCCTTGTGCTTGCTGGAACATATTATGTCTACCGTCAAGTATCTCGTTCAAACCAAGAGATCCAGTCTTCTCAAGCAGCCTCTTCGGATGATCAAGGGACACAAACAGCTTTGAAAGACTTCAATGATCTCTATGATACTTTCTATACGGATGCTAATAAGACAGCTCTGAAAAACAGCCAGTTTGATAAATTGAGCCAATTGAAAACCTTGCTAGATAAGTTAGAAGGTAGCCGTGATTATACACTAGCTAAGTCAAGATATGATAGCCTAGCAACTCAAATCAAGGCCATTCAAGATGTCAATGCCCTCTTTGAAAGTCCAGCTATTACGGACGGAGTCTTGAATACCAATGCGAAAGCCAAAGCAGACGCTAAATTTACAGAAATCAAGACAGGGAACACAGAACTAGACAAACTCTTGGATAAGGCCATTAGTCTTGGTAAGAGCCAACAAACCAGTGCTTCCACCTCAAGTTCAAGCTCTAGCACGAGTCAAGCTAGCTCAAGTTCAGCTACAGAAAGCAATTCAAGCACTACGACACCTTCTACAAGTACCACGGCACCAGCTAGAGACATGAATGGTGGTCTGTCTGGCGATGGGGTTAATCTTCAAAGAAGTGCTAGTCGTGTACCCTACAACCAATCAGCTGTAGATGATAGCAACAACCCTGCTTGGACATTTGCGGATGGTGTATTGGAACAAGTTCTAGCAACATCACGTGCTCGTGGCTATATCACTGGAAATCAATATATCCTAGAACGTGTCAATATCGTAAACGGAAATGGTTATTACAACCTCTATAAACCAGATGGAACCTATCTCTTCACCCTCAACTGTAAGACAGGTTACTTTGTAGGGAATGGTTCTGGTCACGCAGATGATTTGGACTACTAGGACTCCGTTACAAAATTCTTTCCTTTCATAGGTAAAAATGATAAAATAAAACATATTAAACAAGAGGAGTGTCACATGACAAAAGCTAACTTTGGTGTCGTAGGTATGGCCGTAATGGGTCGTAACCTTGCCCTAAATATCGAATCTCGTGGTTATACAGTTGCCATTTACAACCGTAGTAAAGAAAAAACAGAAGACGTAATTGCTTGCCATCCTGAAAAGAACTTTGTGCCAAGCTATGACGTGGAAAGCTTTGTAAACTCAATCGAAAAACCTCGTCGTATCATGCTGATGGTTCAAGCTGGACCTGGTACAGACGCAACTATCCAAGCTCTTCTTCCCCACCTTGACAAGGGTGATATCTTGATCGATGGAGGAAACACTTTCTACAAAGATACTATCCGTCGTAATGAAGAACTAGCAAACTCAGGTATCAACTTTATCGGTACTGGAGTTTCTGGTGGTGAAAAAGGTGCCCTTGAAGGGCCTTCTATCATGCCTGGTGGACAAAAAGAAGCCTACGAATTGGTTGCTGATGTTCTCGAAGAAATCTCAGCTAAAGCACCAGAAGATGGCAAACCATGTGTGACTTATATCGGCCCTGATGGAGCTGGTCACTATGTGAAAATGGTCCACAACGGTATCGAGTATGGTGACATGCAATTGATCGCAGAAAGCTATGACTTGATGCAACACTTGCTTGGTCTTTCTGCAGAAGACATGGCTGAAATCTTTACTGAGTGGAACAAGGGAGAGTTGGACAGCTACTTGATCGAAATCACAGCTGATATCTTGAGCCGTAAAGACGATGAAGGTCAAGATGGACCAATCGTAGACTACATCCTGGATGCTGCAGGAAACAAAGGAACTGGTAAATGGACTAGCCAATCAGCACTTGACCTTGGTGTGCCATTGTCACTGATTACGGAGTCAGTATTTGCCCGTTACATCTCTACATACAAAGAAGAGCGTGTACATGCTAGCAAGGTTCTTCCAAAACCAGCTACTTTCAAATTTGAAGGAGACAAGGCTGAGTTGATTGAAAAGATCCGTCAGGCCCTTTACTTCTCAAAAATCATCTCATACGCACAAGGTTTCGCCCAATTGCGTGTGGCTTCTAAAGAAAACAACTGGAACTTGCCATTTGCGGACATCGCATCTATCTGGCGTGATGGCTGTATCATCCGTTCTCGTTTCTTGCAAAAGATCACAGATGCCTACAACCGCGATGCTGATCTTGCTAACCTTCTCTTGGATGAGTACTTCTTGGATGTTACTGCTAAGTACCAACAAGCAGTGCGTGATATCGTAGCTCTTGCTGTTCAAGCTGGTGTACCAGTACCAACCTTCTCTGCAGCTATTACTTACTTTGATAGCTACCGTTCAGCTGACCTTCCAGCTAACTTGATCCAAGCGCAACGTGACTACTTTGGTGCCCACACATACCAACGTAAAGACAAAGAAGGAACATTCCACTACTCTTGGTATGACGAAAAATAAGTAGGTCTGCCATGGGGAAACGGATTTTATTACTTGAGAAAGAACGAAATCTCGCTCATTTTCTCAGTCTGGAACTCCAAAAAGAGCAATACCGTGTTGATCTGATCGAGGAGGGACAAAAAGCCCTCTCCATGGCTCTCCAGACAGATTATGACTTGATTTTACTGAATGCTCGTCTGGGGGATATGACTGCCCAGGATTTTGCAGAGAGGCTGAGTCGGACAAAACCTGCCTCAGTGATCATGGTCTTGGACCATCGCGAAGAATTGCAAGACCAGATTGAGACAATCCAGCGCTTCGCCGTTTCTTACATCTATAAGCCAGTGATTATTGATCAGCTGGTGGCTCGTATTTCAGCGATTTTCCGAGGTCGGGACTTCATTGACCAACACTGTAGTCAGATGAAGGTCCCAACGTCTTACCGCAATTTGCGTATGGATGTAGAACATCATACCGTTTATCGTGGCGAGGAGATGATTGCTCTGACGCGCCGTGAGTATGACCTTTTGGCCACTCTCATGGGAAGCAAGAAGGTCTTGACTCGTGAGCAGTTGTTGGAAAGTGTTTGGAAGTACGAAAGTGCGACAGAAACCAATATCGTGGATGTTTATATCCGTTATCTACGTAGCAAGCTTGATGTAAAAGGTCAAAAAAGCTACATTAAAACCGTGCGTGGTGTTGGTTACACCATGCAAGAATAGAAAAGCAGTTGCAGTTTTGTAACTGTTTTTTTTGAGAAATTTCTATATATTGACATACAATAAAGTCTTTGCTACAATCAGTTATGGAGGAAAGATCTAATGAAGAAATTTAAAATAATGATGCAAGTTGGACTCGCAGTCTTTTTCTTTGCTTTGCTAGCGACAAGCACCGTCTTTGCGGATGATACTGATTCAGAAGGCTGGCAATTTGTCCAAGAAAATGGTAGAACCTACTATAAAAAGGGGGACCTCAAAGAAACCTACTGGCGAGTGATTGATGGGAAGTACTATTACTTTGATTCTTTATCTGGAGAGATGGTTGTCGGCTGGCAATATATACCGTTTCCATCTAAAGGTAGTACAATTGGTCCTTACCCAAATGGTATCAGATTAGAAGGTTTTCCAAAGTCAGAGTGGTACTACTTTGACAAAAATGGAGTGCTACAAGAGTTTGTTGGTTGGAAAGCATTAGAAATTAAAACTAAAGACAGTGTTGGAAGAAAGTATGGTGAAAAACGTACAAATCCGGAAGATAAAGAAGAGAAGAGTTTTTACACGAACTATTACTTTAATCAAAATCATTCTTTAAAGACAGGTTGGCTTTATGACCAGTCTAATTGGTATTATCTAGCTAAAACGGAAATTAATGGAGAAAACTATATTGGTGGTGAAAGACGTGCAGGTTGGATAAACGATGGTTCAGCTTGGTACTATCTAGATCCAGAAACTGGTATCATGCAAACTGGTTGGAAGCAAATTGGCAATAAGTGGTACTACCTCCGTTCATCAGGAGCTATGACAACTGGCTGGTATCAGGAAGGCTCAACTTGGTACTATTTAGATGCTGAAAATGGCGATATGAAAACAGGCTGGCAATATCTTGGTAACAAGTGGTACTATCTCCGTTCATCAGGAGCCATGGCAACTGGTTGGGTGAAAGATGGTTCAACTTGGTACTACCTAAATGCAAGTAATGGAGATATGAAGACAGGTTGGACAAAAGTAAATGGAAACTGGTATTATCTCAATTCCTCTGGAGCAATGGTTACAGGTAGCCAAACTATCGATGGTAAAGTTTATAACTTTGCTTCATCTGGTGAGTGGATTTAATGTTGGAGGAGATACAAATGAAGTTTTTGAAAAAAATGATGCAAGTCGCACTAGCAACATTTTTCTTTGGTTTGCTAGCTACTAATACTGTATTTGCGGATACAACAGGTGGCCAATTTGTTGATAAGGATAATAGAAAATATTATGTAAAAGATGATCATAAAGCAATCTATTGGCATAAAATAGACGGTAAAACTTACTATTTTGGTGATAAAGGAGAAATGGTAGTTGGATGGCAATACTTAGAAATTCCTGGAACAGGTTATCGTGATAATTTATTAGATAACCAACCAGTTAATGAAATCGGACTCCAACAAAAATGGTATTATTTTAGCTCAGATGGTGCTTTGCTAGAACAAACAGATAAACAAGTACTAGAGGCAAAAACGTCTGAAAATACAGGAAAAGTATATGGTGAACAATATCCTCCATCTCCTGAAAAGAGAACTTATTATTTTGATAATAACTATGCTGTAAAGACAGGTTGGACTTATGAAGACGGTAATTGGTATTATTTAAATAAGCTAGGAATTTCTGGCGATGATTCTTACAATCCACTACCAATTGGTGAAGTTGCTAAGGGTTGGACTCAAGATTTCCATGTTACTTTTGGTATTGATAGAAGCAAACCTGCTCCGTGGTACTACTTAGATCCAACAACTGGCATCATGCAAACAGGTTGGCAACATCTTGGTAATAAATGGTACTATCTCCGTTCATCAGGAGCCATGGCAACTGGTTGGTATCAGGAAGGCTCAACTTGGTACTATTTAGATGCTGAAAATGGTGATATGAAAACGGGCTGGCAATACCTTGGGAACAAGTGGTACTACCTCCGTTCATCAGGATCTATGGCGACTGGCTGGTATCAGGAAGGCTCGACTTGGTATTATCTAAACGCAAGTAATGGCGATATGAAGACAGGCTGGTTCCAGGTTAATGGCAAATGGTACTACGCTTATAGTTCAGGTGCCTTAGCAGTGAATACGACTGTAGAAGGCTATTCTGTCGACTATAATGGCGAATGGGTTCAATAATGAAAGAGGCGATTGTGAAGGAAACAATCGCTTTTTTTGTGAAAATATAATAAAATAGATAGGAGAAAATACTACTGTATGAAATGAGACGGTCTTTCCGTCTGGTTAAAGGAAAACATGACAAAAAAAGTTGGTGTCGGTCAGGCACATAGTAAGATTATTTTAATAGGAGAGCATGCGGTAGTCTACGGCTATCCTGCCATTTCCCTGCCTCTCTTAGAGGTGAAGGTGACCTGTAAGGTGGTCCCTGCTGAAAGTCCGTGGCGTCTTTATGATGAGGATACCTTGTCCATGGCGGTGTATGCCTCGTTAGAATATTTAGAGATTAAAGAGGCCTGCATTCGCTGTGTGATTGACTCGGCTATCCCTGAAAAACGGGGAATGGGTTCGTCAGCGGCTATCAGCATAGCGGCCATTCGTGCGGTTTTTGACTACTATCAAGCCGACCTGCCTCACGATGTGCTAGAAATCTTGGTCAATAGGGCTGAGATGATTGCCCATATGAATCCAAGTGGTTTGGATGCCAAGACCTGTCTCAGTGACCAACCTATTCGCTTTATCAAGAACGTAGGATTTACAGAGCTTGAGATGGATCTATCTGCCTATTTGGTGATTGCAGATACGGGTGTGTATGGTCACACTCGTGAAGCCATCCAAGTGGTTCAAAGCAAGGGGAAGGATGCCCTACCGTTTTTGCATGCCTTGGGAGAATTGACCCAGCAAGCAGAAGATGCAATTAGACAAAAAGATGCTGAAGGATTGGGACAAATTCTCAGTCCAGCGCATTTACATTTAAAAGAAATTGGTGTTAGTAGCCCTGAGGCAGACTCCCTCGTTGAAACAGCTCTGAGCTACGGAGCTCTAGGCGCCAAGATGAGTGGTGGTGGGCTAGGAGGCTGTATTATCGCCTTGGTAGCCAATCTGGACCAAGCGCAAGAACTAGCAAAACGATTAGAAGAGAAAGGAGCTGTTCAGACATGGATCGAAAGCCTGTAACAGTACGTTCCTACGCAAATATTGCCATTATCAAATACTGGGGAAAGAGGAAAGAAAAAGAGATGGTTCCTGCTACTAGCAGTATCTCTCTGACTTTGGAAAATATGTACACAGAGACGACCTTGTCGCCTCTACCAGCCCATGCGACAGCTGATGCCTTTTATATCAATGGTCAACTCCAAAATGAGGCGGAGCATGCTAAAATGAGCAAAATCATTGACCGTTACCGCCCAGAAGATGAGGGCTTTGTCCGTATTGATACCCAAAACAACATGCCGACTGCGGCTGGCTTGTCCTCTAGTTCTAGTGGTTTGTCCGCCTTGGTCAAGGCTTGTAATGCGTATTTCCAGCTAGGATTGGATAGAAGTCAGTTGGCTCAGGAGGCTAAGTTTGCCTCAGGGTCGTCCTCACGCAGTTTTTATGGGCCGCTAGGAGCTTGGGACAAGGATAGTGGGGAAATCTACCCTGTAGAGACAGACTTGAGACTAGCTATGATCATGTTGGTGCTAGAGGACAAGAAAAAACCAATTTCTAGCCGTGATGGGATGAAACTCTGTGTGGAAACTTCGACGACCTTTGATGACTGGGTGCGTCAATCTGAGAAGGACTATCAGGATATGCTGCTTTATCTCAAGGAAAATGACTTTACCAAAGTTGGGGAATTAACGGAGAAAAATGCCCTAGCCATGCACGCTACGACCAAGACTGCTAGTCCAGCCTTTTCTTATCTAACGGATGCTTCCTATGAAGCCATGGACTTTGTCCGCCAACTTCGCGAGCAAGGAGAGGCCTGCTACTTTACCATGGATGCCGGTCCCAATGTCAAGGTCCTCTGTCAGGAGAAAGATTTGGATCATCTATCTGAAATCTTTGGTCAATGTTATCGCTTGATTGTGTCAAAAACAAAGGATTTGAGCCAAGATGATTGCTGTTAAAACGTGCGGAAAACTCTATTGGGCGGGTGAGTATGCTATTTTAGAGCCAGGACAGTTAGCCTTGATAAAGGCCATCCCCATCTATATGAAGGCTGAGATTGCGTTTTCTGAGAACTATCGTATTTACTCAGATCTGTTTGATTTCGCAGTGGACTTGACGCCAAATCCTGACTACAGCTTGATTCAAGAAACGATTGCTTTAGTGGGAGATTTCCTCGTTTATCGTGGGCAAACCTTGAGACCTTTTTCTTTGGAAATTCGTGGAAAAATGGAACGGGAAGGCAAAAAGTTTGGTCTAGGTTCTAGTGGTAGCGTCGTTGTCTTGGTGATTAAGGCTCTGCTGGCTCTATATGATATTACGGTTGATCAGGATCTCTTGTTCAAGCTGGCTAGCGCGGTCTTACTCAAGCGAGGAGACAATGGTTCTATGGGAGACCTTGCCTGTATTGTGGCAGAGGATTTGGTTCTCTACCAATCTTTTGAACGAAAGAAGGTAGCTGCTTGGTTGCAAGAAGAAAGCTTGGCAACAGTTTTAGAGCGTGACTGGGGCTTTTCCATCTCACAAGTGAAACCAACCCTAGAATGTGATTTCCTAGTGGGATGGACCAAGGAAGTGGCCGTATCAAGTCAAATGGTTCAGCAAATCAAACAAAACATAGACCAGAATTTTTTAAGTTCCTCAAAAGCAACGGTATCTGCTTTGGTAGAAGCCCTGGAGCATGGGAATGCAGAAAAAATTATTGAGCAGCTGGAAACAGCCAGTCAGCTTTTAGAAGGTTTGAGCCCAGATATTTACACACCTTCGTTGAGACAGTTGAAAGAAGCCAGTCAAGATTTGCAGGCTGTTGCCAAGAGTAGTGGCGCTGGTGGTGGTGACTGTGGGATTGCCTTGAGTTTTGATGAGCAATCAACTGAAACCTTAAAAAATCGCTGGGCCAATCTGGAGATTGAGCTCTTATACCAAGAAAGGATAGGACATGACGACAAATCGTAAGGATGAGCATATCCGCTATGCCCTTGAGCAGAAAAGTTCCTATAATAGCTTTGATGAGGTAGAGTTGATTCATTCTTCCCTGCCTCTTTATGACCTGGATGAGATTGATTTGTCTACAGAGTTTGCAGGTCGAAAGTGGTACTTTCCTTTTTATATCAATGCCATGACGGGTGGAAGCGATAAGGGGAGAGAAATCAATCGAAAACTAGCTCAGGTGGCAGAAGCATGTGGAATTTTGTTTGTAACGGGCTCTTATAGTGCAGCCCTCAAAGATCCAACAGATGACTCTTTTTCTGTCAAATCTAGACATCCAAAGCTCCTCCTTGGAACCAATATTGGCTTGGATAAGCCTGTTGAGTTAGGACTTCAGACTGTGCAAGCGATGAATCCTCTTCTTTTGCAAGTGCATGTCAATGTTATGCAGGAATTACTCATGCCTGAGGGAGAAAGGAAGTTCAGAAGCTGGCAATCGCATCTGGCAGACTACAGCAAGCAAATCCCCGTTCCTATTGTCCTAAAGGAAGTGGGCTTTGGAATGGATGTGAAGACCATCGAGAGAGCTTATGAACTGGGCGTTCGAACGGTTGACCTGTCAGGTCGTGGTGGTACCAGCTTTGCCTATATCGAAAACCGTCGCAGTGGTCAGCGTGATTATCTCAATCAATGGGGTCAGTCTACTATGCAAGCCCTCCTCAATGCTCAAGACTGGAAAGACAAGGTCGAACTTTTGGTTAGCGGAGGGGTTCGAAATCCTCTTGATATGATTAAGTGCCTGGTCTTTGGAGCCAAGGCTGTGGGACTGTCACGTACCGTTCTGGAATTGGTTGAAACCCACTCGGTCGAGGAAGTGATTAGCATTGTCCAAGGCTGGAAAGAAGATCTGCGTTTGATCATGTGTGCCCTTAATTGTGCCACCATAGCGGATCTGCAAAACGTAGACTATATTCTTTATGATAAACTAAAAGAATCTAGAGATCAGATCTAAAGAGGTCGGGACAAGAATCCCGCCCTTTTTTGTAGCCTTTTGTCAACTGTGGTGGGCTGAAAGAAGCTAGCTTGTAGGAGCGATTTCTGTCTCATCGCCTTTTTCCATCCTCAGACCGAGGTGACTTTTTTGAATTGTGATAAAATAGAAAAGAGAGGATGCAGCTATGAAAAAATTTCAAATCTTTTTATTTATCGAATCCTGTTTATTGACGGGAGCTCTGATTTTGATGGTATCAGAGCATTTTTCGCGTTTTTTGCTGATTCTATTCCTCTTTTTGCTTTTGCTTCGTTATTATACAGGTAAAGAAGGCAATAATGTTTTCCTCCTTGTGGCAACCATTCTTTTCTTTTTCATCGTCATGCTCAATCCCTTTGTGATTTTAGCTATCTTTGTGGCAGTTATCTATAGTCTCTTTCTTCTTTATCCAATGATGAATCAAGAAAGAGAGGAGACGGATTTGGTCTTTGAAGAGGTGGTAACGGTTAAAAATGAACACAATCCTTGGTTTGGCAATCTCCATCATTTCTCTAGTCACCAGACCTGCCAATTTGACGATATCAACCTCTTTCGCCTCATGGGCAAGGACAACATTCATTTGGAAAGAGTTATTCTAACCAATCATGACAATGTCATTATCCTTAGAAAGATGGTGGGAACGACTAGAATTATCGTACCCGTAGATGTGGAAATCAGCCTCAGTGTTAACTGTCTTTATGGAGATCTAACTTTCCTCAATCAACCCAAGCGAGCCCTTCGCAATGAACACTATCATCAGGAAACCAGAGACTATCTCAAGAGTAACAAGAGCGTCAAGATTTTCCTAACTACTATGGTTGGCGATGTGGAGGTGGTCAGAGGATGAAAAAGAAATCTTATCTGTTAATCGGCCTGACTTCTTTCCTCTTTATCCTCTTTTTGGCCAATAGTCTGCTTGATATTTTAAATCTTGATTGGTCCTATTTGCTAAAAGATATCGAAAAAATGGAAAAGTTAGTCTTTTTGGTACTTGTATTTAGCCTCTCCATGACCTTCTTTTTTGTCTTTTTTTGGCGCGTGATGGAAGAAATTTCTCGCAGAAAAATGCAGGTCAATCTCAAGCGACTACTAGCAGGAAAAGAGGTAGTTTCCTTTTCAGATCCAGACTTGGATGCCAGCTTCAAGTCCTTGTCTGGCAAGCTCAACCTCTTGACTGAGGCTGTTCAAAAGGTTGAAAATCAAAGCCTGGTCAAGGAAGAAGCAATCATCGAGAAAGAACGGAAGCGGATAGCACGTGACTTGCACGATACGGTTAGTCAGGAGTTGTTTGCGGCCCATATGATTTTATCAGGTGTCAGTCAGCAGGCTTTGAAGCTGGATAGAGAAAAGATGCAGACCCAGTTGCAAAGTGTTGCAGCTATCCTTGAAACAGCCCAGAAAGATTTGCGGGTCTTGCTCCTACATTTGCGACCTGTTGAGTTGGAAGAGAAGAGTTTGATTGAGGGGATTCAAATCCTCTTAAAAGAGCTTGAGGACAAGAGTGATCTCAAGGTAAGCCTCAAGCAAAATGTGTCTAAATTGCCCAAGAAGATTGAAGAACATATCTTCCGTATTTTGCAGGAGTTGATCAGCAATACCCTCCGACATGCTCAGGCATCTTGTCTAGATGTCTACCTTTATCAGACAGATGTTGAAGTGCAGCTGAAGGTGGTGGATAATGGGATTGGTTTCCAGTTAGGGAGTTTAGACGACTTGAGTTATGGACTGCGAAATATCAAGGAGCGGGTCGAAGATATGGCAGGAACGGTTCAACTTTTGACAGCTCCAAAGCAAGGACTGGCGGTTGATATCCGTATTCCCCTGCTAGATAAGGAATCATAAAGGAGTAGAGATGAAACTTTTACTGGTAGATGACCATGAAATGGTTCGATTGGGCTTGAAAAGCTATTTTGATCTCCAAGACGATGTGGAAGTTGTGGGCGAGGCTGCCAATGGGGCTCAAGGTATTGACTTGGCCTTGAAACTGCGTCCAGATGTCATTGTCATGGATATCGTCATGCCTGAGATGAATGGGATTGACGCGACCTTAGCCATCCTCAAAGAATGGCCTGAAGCCAAGATTTTGATTGTAACTTCTTACTTGGACAATGAAAAAATTATGCCGGTCTTGAATGCGGGTGCCAAAGGCTATATGCTTAAGACTTCAAGTGCAGATGAATTGCTCCATGCTGTTCGTAAGGTGGCTGCTGGAGAGCTTGCTATTGAACAAGAGGTCAGCAAGAAGGTCGAATACCACCGCAATCATATGGAACTTCATGAGGAGCTGACTGCGCGTGAGCGAGACGTACTTCAACTCATCGCCAAGGGCTACGAAAATCAGCGCATTGCAGATGAACTCTTCATCTCTCTCAAGACAGTCAAGACCCATGTGTCCAACATCCTAGCCAAACTTGAGGTCAGTGATCGCACCCAGGCTGCGGTCTATGCCTTTCAGCACCACTTGGTCGGGCAGGAGGACTTTTAGATGAGTCTTGCAGATTTACTTGTGGAGCTAGGAGCGGGAAAAGACCCTGATAAAGCAGGCCCTATGGAAGCCTATATGCGCCATCAATTTCCCTTTCTAGGTATTGCAGGTCCTGAAAGAAACGCCCTCTATAAAAAGTATTTTCCAAGCGCGAAAAAAACAAGAATTATCGATTGGGATTTTGTAGACACTTGCTGGGAAAAGGAGCCTAGAGAATACCAATATGTGGTTGCCAACTATTTGAAAGCCATGCAGTCTTATCTAACGAAGGATGATTTGCCTAAGCTTGAGCGTCTGGTCGTGACCAAGTCCTGGTGGGATACGGTAGATATCCTAGATCGAGTAGTAGGAAGTTTGGTGGCTAACCATCCGGAACTTGAAGAAGTGCTTTTAAAATGGAGCCTCTCAGACAATATCTGGTTGAGGCGAGTCGCTATTGACCACCAGTTGTTAAGGAAAGAAAAAACAAATGTCCAACTGATGGAAAAGATCCTGGTCAACAATCTGGACCAGACAGAATTTTTTATCAACAAAGCCATCGGCTGGGCTCTAAGAGACTACTCTAAAACCAATCCTGAATGGGTAGCACGTTTTATTGAAAAAAATAAGAAAAGAATGGCTGAACTTAGTATCAAGGAAGCGAGCAAGTACCTCTAGCACTATTGAAAAGCGCATTCATTACTTGAAAAAAGTCGCTATTATATGGTATAATGGACTGTATTAAAAATTTTAAGGAGAAATGACAGAATGTCTGTATCATTTGAAAACAAAGAAACAAACCGTGGTGTCTTGACTTTCACAATCTCTCAAGACCAAATCAAACCAGAATTGGACCGTGTATTTAACTCAGTAAAGAAAACTCTTAACGTTCCTGGTTTCCGTAAAGGTCACCTTCCACGCCCTATCTTCGACCAAAAATTTGGTGAAGAAGCTCTTTATCAAGATGCAATGAACGCTCTTTTGCCAAACGCTTATGAAGCTGCAGTAAAAGAAGCTGGTCTTGAAGTTGTTGCGCAACCAAAAATCGATGTGACTTCAATGGAAAAAGGTCAAGACTGGGTTATCACAGCTGAAGTCGTGATAAAACCTGAAGTAAAATTGGGCGACTACAAAAACCTTGAAGTATCAGTAGATGTAGAAAAAGAAGTGACAGACGCTGACGTTGAAGAACGTATCGAACGCGAACGCAACAACTTGGCTGAATTGGTTATCAAAGAAGGCGCTGCTGAAAATGGCGACACTGTTGTCATCGACTTCGTTGGTTCTATCGACGGTGTTGAATTTGACGGTGGAAAAGGTGAAAACTTCTCACTTGGACTTGGAACAGGTCAATTTATCCCAGGTTTTGAAGACCAATTGGTAGGACACTCAGCTGGCGAAACTGTTGATGTTGTTGTAACATTCCCAGAAGACTACCAAGCAGAAGACCTTGCAGGTAAAGAAGCTAAATTCGTAACAACTATCCACGAAGTAAAAGCTAAAGAAGTTCCAGCTCTTGATGATGAACTTGCAAAAGATATCGACGAAGAAGTGGAAACTCTTGACGAATTGAAAGAAAAATACCGCAAAGAATTGACTGTTGCGAAAGAAGAAGCTTACAAAGATGCCGTTGAAGGTGCAGCAATCGATAAAGCTGTAGAAAACGCTGAAATCGTAGAACTTCCAGAAGAAATGATCCACGAAGAAGTTCACCGTTCAGTAAATGAATTCCTTGGAAACTTGCAACGTCAAGGGATCAACCCTGACATGTACTTCCAAATCACAGGAACTACTCAAGAAGACCTTCACAAACAATACGAAGCAGAAGCTGAGTCACGTACGAAGACTAACCTTGTTATCGAAGCAGTTGCCAAAGCTGAAGGATTTGACGCTTCAGAAGAAGAAATCCAAAAAGAAATTGAGCAATTGGCAGCAGACTACAACATGGAAGTGGCCCAAGTTCAAAACTTGCTTTCAGCTGACATGTTGAAACACGATATCACTATCAAAAAAGCTGTTGAATTGATTACAAGCACAGCAACAGTAAAATAATTTTAAAAGAGAAAAAGCCCACCTGACTAGGTGGGCTTTCTGTTGCACTATTTTCCAAAAATCTTTTTGAGATCTGCATCTGTAATCCCAATCATAGCGGGAATACTAGACCAGTTTTCTTCGGTGAGGATGTAGTATAGAGGAGAATCCTCTTGATTTGTTGTTTCGCTTGGGGCTGGGTTGGTTTGGTCAGCTGATTCTATCAGATCCTTGAAACGCTCAATCAGATAGGTCTTGCGGGCAGTCCCGATATGCTTGACTGCATAGTCAAAGGCCTGTAATTCACCAAGAAGGATGAGCTTGCTCTTGGCCCGTGTGATAGCTGTGTAGATGAGATTTCGCTCCAGCATGCGCTTGCTAGCACTGGTAATGGGCAAGATGACAACAGGAAACTCACTTCCCTGAGACTTATGAATACTCATGGCATAGGCCAGGCGAATCTTGTACCATTCGTTACGTGGGTAAGAGACCTCATTTCCATCAAAATCAATGACAATCTCGTCTTGTTTGGACTCGGTGTATTTTCCAGGAATCAGGTCTGTGATGTAGCCTAGATCTCCGTTAAAGACATTGACTTCTGCATCGTTGACTAGGTGAATGACTTTGTCCCCTGTTCGATAGTGACACTGAGTTGCTTCAAAGTTCACTTGCCCCTTTTGCTGAGGATTGAGCAGGTCTTGCATGAGTTGGTTGATGGCGTCAATACCAGCAGTTCCTCGATACATAGGCGCTAGCACCTGAATATCGCGAGCCGGAATGCCACTTCTGAGGGCAGCACCAAGAATTTTCTCAATGGTAGCTGGGATATGGCCACTAGCGATTTCAAAGTAGGAGCGATCAGCTTTTTTCTGGGTGAAATCTGCTGGCAAGATTCCTTGTCGAATCTGACTCGCCAAGGTAACGATAGTTGATTCTTCGCTCTGACGGTAAATCCGTTCCAAACGAGTCTGCGGAATCAGAGGTATCTGGAGCAGATCAGCCAGGACTTGTCCAGGACTAACAGAAGGCAACTGGTCGCTATCACCTACGATGAGAATTTTACTGTTAGAAGAAATATTGGAGAAGAGTTGGTTGGCTAGCCAAGTATCCACCATAGAAAACTCATCCACGATGATGAAGTCGGCATCCAGATAATCTTCTAGATGACTGGTATCATCGTCTCCCGTCATCCCCAAATGACGGTGTATGGTCGCGCTAGGCAAACCTGTCAATTCATTCATGCGCCGAGCCGCTCGACCAGTTGGAGCTGCTAGAAGGATAGGCAGACTGCTTTTTTTCCTGAGGTCAAGTCCTTCTAAAAGTGCATAAACAGCGATAATCCCATTGATAACAGTCGTCTTACCAGTACCAGGTCCACCTGTTAGGATAAAGACCTTGTTCTGGATAGCGTCGCAGATAGCCTGTTTTTGGATGGTATCGTACTGAATCCCCAGTTCTTGCTCGACAGTAGCGATATGCTTGTGAATGGTTTCTAAGTTCTGACTCTTCTGTTTTCCTTTTTCGAGGATACGAACCAAGTGACTGCGAATGCCTTCTTCAGCGAAAAAGAGGCTGTTATCAAAGATTTTGGTATCAATCTGCTGAACCTTGTCTTCTTCGATCAGATGAGCTAATTCCTTAGCTACTTGGCTGGGGTCTAGTTCCACAGGACGGGAAGACTCGAGGAGAGTCAGGGTCTGTTCCAGCAAATCTCGGGCTTCCATATAGGTATCGCCTGTATCCATACAGCTTTGAAAGAGACTATGAACAAGGCCAGCACGGAAGCGTTCAGGAGCTTGACTTTCGATGCCTAGTTCTGCAGCCAATTGGTCAGCAATGGTAAAGCCCAAACCCTTGATATCCTCGACCAGCTGGTAGGGATAGTTTTCGACAACATCAAGGGTTTCTTCCTTGTAAAAGTCTTGAATCTGAAATGCCAGTTTATTGGGAATGCCGTAGTTAGCTAGTTTTGCCAAGAGCATCTCTGTCCCATAGTTGAGACGGAGGGTGGAAACAAAAGCCTCACGGTTTTTTGCAGAGAGTCCTGCAATACTTTCTAGCTTTTCAGGATGTTCCAGAATTTCGTCAATGGTATTATCACCATAGCTATCAACGATTTTTTGGGCCGTTTTGAGACCAATCCCCTTGAAATGACTGCTAGAAAAGTACTTGACAAGGCCCTTGCTAGTTGGTTTTGCGCGTTCATAACGGCTAATCTGAAGCTGTTCCCCATACTTGGAGTGCTGAACGATTTGCCCCCAAAAAGTGTAGTCTTCCCCTTCAATCACGTCCGCCATGGTTCCTGTAACGATGATTTCAAAATCGTCAAAGTCCTCTGCGTCCGTATCTTCAATATCTAGGAGGAGAATGCGATAAAAATTACTAGGATTTTCAAAAATAATACGTTCAATGGTGCCTGAAAAATAAACTTCCATAGGTTTCCTTTACATGAGTTCATGAGGGTTGGACCCTTAGCCACTTTGAAAAGCTAGATTACTTTAAGGTTTTCTCTCGCAATAGAAAAAGAGACTGAGACTTAGCATTCTCGGCCTCTTCCTTATCTTAAAAAGTTCCGATACGGTTAAGTGGCCAGAAACGGAATTTTGCTTCGCCTTTGATATCGCTGGCCTTGAAGGTACCAACGTGGCGGCTGTCGCTAGAGACTAGACGATCATCACCAAGGAGAAGGTATTCGCCTTGAGGGACAGTAAAGCTAAAGCTGGTGTTGGAATTGACATCGACTGTAAAGGCCTGTGCCTTTTGAGCAAGTTCTCTAAAGTAAACTCCCTTATTGCCTTCAAATCCTTTTCCAGTATAGGTGTTTTGCAACTTTTCTGTTTTGAACAAGTTGAGGTACTCAGCTAGGTAAGGTTCATTCGTTTCTTCACCGTTGATAAAGAGTTTGTCATTTTCGTAGCGGATGGTATCTCCAGGCATGCCGATAACCCTTTTGACAATGTCTTTATTTCCTTCTTCCTCATGCGCAACCACAATGTCGAAGCGGTCAATTGGGAGATGTTTAACAACGAAGAGAACTTCTCCGTCGGCTAGGGTAGGGTCCATAGAGTGTCCTTCTACACGGACATTGCTCCAAAGAAAGATACGGCTAAGACCGACCAGTGCGATAATCAGGAAGAAAACTCCCCATTCTTTTAGAAATGTTTTAAACGAATTCATAATTTACCTTTCTAGAAGTGTTTTGGCTTTTTCAGTGTTTTTAAAATGCAGTTTGGCGCAGAAATGAAGTCCCTTCATACCATAGGCTTGAAGGATTTTGCTAGCAACCTTATCAGATGCAGTTCCAGCGCCACTTGGCAGTTGATAGCCTAGTTCTCGTCCAAGATTCTCCAAGTTTTCGAGGAAGAGTTCACGCGCGATGATGGAGCTAACCGCAACAGCCAGGTATTTGCCCTCGGCTTTTTCTTCTAAGCTAATTTTGTTTGGAAAACGGTTGGCTTCTTGCGCCAAGTACTTGCCATAGTTTTTAGGACTTGTAAAAGCATCAATCACGATTTTTTCTGGCTGGACTCCTTTTTGGAGCAGGAGAAAGATAGCCTGATTGTGAAGGGCAACTTTTACAGAAACAGCATTGTAACGCTCTCCGATAACTTCATTATACTTGCTAGGTGAAAGGAGGAGCGCTTGGTGCTGGATTTTTTCCTTGAGGATAGGGGCAATCTGACGAATCTTTTGGTCTGTCAGAGTCTTAGAATCTCCCACGCCGAGTTTTCGCAAGAAGTCGTGCTGGTCAGGTGTTACGAAGGAAGCCACGACAGCCAACCCACCAAAGTAGGAACCATTTCCCACCTCATCGGTCCCAATCATAGGGAAATCTTGTCCACTGGTTTCCTCTACAACTTGATAGCCAAAGAAACTGGCGTAGTGTTCAGCAGCTTCGCCTTGCAGGAGGACTTTTCCAGAAGTATAGATGGAAACTGTTGCCTGAGGCAATCTCAAAAAATAGCGAATATAAGGATTTTTACTAGGACTGAGAGCCTTCTGATACTGACTTAAAAAGCTCTGAATTTCCTGTTCACTTGGTGTGAGTGTGATACTTGCCATAGTCTCTATTGTACCACAAAAGCAGGAGAATTGGTAAAAACTGACAAAGTTAGCGAAATTTGGTATAATATCGTGAGGTGAATTTTATGGCAAATCTAAATCGATATAAGTTTACATTCGGGAAAAAGACATTAACCTTGACAACCGAGCATGACAACCTCTTTATGGAGGAAATTGCCAAGGTTGCGACTGAAAAATACCAAGCAATTAAAGAACAAATGCCTGGGGCGGATGATGAGACCATTGCGCTTCTTTTAGCGGTCAATTGCCTGTCTACACAGCTCAATCGTGAAATTGAATTTGATGACAAGGAGCAAGAGTTGTTAGAACTCCGCCACAAGTTGATTGCTGTCAAACAAGAACAGAGCAAGATTGAGGATTCCCTATGATTTCAATCCTACTCTTATTGGTTCTTGCTTGGGGCTTTTACATCGGCTACCGTAGAGGTTTGGTGCTGCAAAGTTATTATTTCCTCGTTGCAGTAATTTCAGCCTTTGTTGCGGGACAGTTTTATAAATCGCTGGGAGATCACTTCCACTTGCTTGTCCCTTATGCCAATCCTCAGGAAGGACAGGGCACCTTTTTCTTCCCTTCAGACCAGCTGTTTCACCTAGACAAGGTCTTTTATGCGGGTCTCGCCTACCTTCTAGTTTTCGGAATTTGTTACAGTATCGGACGATTTATCGGTTTGTTCCTACACTTGATTTCAACTAAAAAGCTCGATGTCAAATGGTTCCGTATGGGAGCAGGCCTATTGTCGCTATTGGTAACCTTATTTGTCTTGCAAATGGCTCTGACCATTCTTGCAACGGTGCCTTTGGCAGTCATTCAAAATTCACTCGAAAAAAGTATAGTAGCCAAAAACATCATCCAAAGCGTCCCTTTTACGACAAATCTTATCAAACAACTTTGGGTGACAAATTTAATCGGATAAAAAGGGCGGGATTTTTCCTAGCCCTTTGTTTACAGATTGGACGACTAGGTCAAAACCTCTAGTTGCTATAATCTTGTAAACCAGCATACAAGGAAAAAATATGAATACAAAAATACTAGAAACCTTAGAATTTAATAAAATCAAGGCCTTGTTTGAACCTCATCTCCTGACAGAACAAGGACTAGAGGAGCTAAAAGGCTTGGCCCCAACTGCCAAGGTGGATAAGATCAAGCAAGCCTTTACAGAGATGGAGGAAATGCAAGCTCTATTTGTGGAGCAACCTCACTTTACCATCCTAGCGACGCGTGAGATATCAGCTGTTTGCAAGCGTCTGGAGATGGGGGCGGACCTCAACATTGAGGAGTTCCTGCTCCTCAAACGGGTCTTGCTTGCTAGCAGAGAGTTGCAAAGTTTTTATGCCAATCTTGAAAATGTACGCTTGGAGCAGTTGGCGAGATGGTTTGAAAAACTACATGATTTTCCACACTTGCAAGGGAGTCTCCAAGCCCTAAACGATGCAGGATTTATCGAAAATTTCGCCAGTGAAGAGCTAGCACGTATCCGTCGGAAAATCCATGATAGCGAGAGTCAAGTTCGAGATGTCTTACACGACCTTCTCAAGCAAAAAGCGCAGATGTTGACGGAAGGGATTATCGCTAGCAGAAATGGCCGTCAAGTTTTACCAGTAAAGAACACCTATCGCAATAAGATTGCAGGTGTTGTTCATGACATCTCTGCCAGTGGTAATACGGTCTACATCGAGCCACGTGAGGTGGTCAAGCTGAGCGAAGAAATCGCTAGTCTGCGAGCTGATGAACGCTATGAGATGATTCGTATCCTGCAGGAGCTCTCAGAACGGATCCGCCCTCATGCTGCTGAGATTGCTAATGACGCTTGGATTATCGGCCATCTGGATCTGATTCGTGCCAAGGTGCGTTTCATCCAAGAAAGACAAGCAGTTGTTCCTCAACTTTCAGAGAACCAAGAGATTCAACTCCTTCATGTTCGCCATCCTTTGGTCAAAAATGCTGTCGCAAACGATGTACACTTTGGTAAGGAATTAACGGCCATTGTCATTACAGGTCCCAATACAGGTGGGAAGACCATCATGCTCAAAACCCTGGGCTTGACTCAACTCATGGCCCAGTCAGGCTTGCCCATTTTAGCTGATAAAGGAAGCCGTGTCGGTATTTTCGAGGAAATCTTCGCGGATATTGGGGATGAGCAGTCTATCGAGCAAAGCTTGTCTACCTTCTCCAGCCACATGACCAATATCGTAGATATTCTTGGCAAGGTCAACCAACATTCGCTCTTATTGCTAGATGAGCTTGGGGCAGGGACCGATCCGCAGGAGGGAGCAGCCCTTGCTATGGCTATTTTGGAGGATCTTCGTCTGCGTCAGGTCAAGACCATGGCGACGACCCACTATCCAGAACTCAAGGCTTATGGTATCGAGACAGCTTTTGTGCAAAATGCCAGCATGGAGTTTGATACAGCCAGCTTGCGTCCGACCTATCGCTTTATGCAGGGAGTTCCTGGCCGAAGCAATGCCTTTGAAATTGCCAAACGTCTGGGCTTGTCAGATGTCATTGTCGGGGATGCCAGTCAGCAGGTCAACCAAGATAATGATGTCAACCGTATCATTGAACAATTGGAAGAGCAAACGCTTGAAAGTCGCAAACGCTTGGACAATATCCGTGAGGTGGAGCAAGAAAACCTCAAGATGAACCGAGCACTCAAAAAACTCTATAACGAACTCAATCGTGAAAAGGAAATTGAGCTCAACAAGGCGCGTGAACAGGCTGCCGAGATTGTGGAACTTGCTCTAAATGAGAGTGACCAGATTCTCAAGAACCTCCACAGTAAGTCTCAACTCAAACCCCATGAAATCATTGAAGCCAAGGCTGAGCTGAAAAAACTAGCTCCTGAAAAAGTCGACTTGTCTAAAAACAAGGTCCTTCAAAAAGCCAAGAAAAACCGAGCTCCAAAGGTTGGGGATGATATCATTGTTCTCAGTTATGGTCAACGTGGAACTTTGACCAATCAGCTTAAGGACGGCCGTTGGGAAGCCCAAGTTGGCTTGATCAAGATGACCTTGGAGGAGAAAGAATTTGACCTTGTTCAGGCTCAGCAAGAAGCCTCAGTCAAGAAAAAACAAGTCAATGTCGTCAAACGAGCTTCTGGTCGTGGTCCGCAAGCGAGACTGGATCTCCGAGGTAAACGGTACGAAGAGGCTATGAATGAGCTGGACGCCTTTATCGACCAAGCCCTGCTCAATAACATGGCGCAAGTCGACATCATCCATGGTATCGGTACGGGAGTCATCCGTGAGGGCGTCACCAAATACCTACAAAGAAACAAGCATGTTAAGAGTTTCGGCTATGCTCCACAGAATGCTGGCGGTAGTGGCGCAACCATTGTGACCTTTAAAGGATAGAGAGAAGAAGGATTCGCTCTTTCTGAAAAAAAGAAATGAAAGGTCAAAAAGTTTCATAGAATATATTGACAAAGGCTAACTTTTCTTGTAGAATAATAAAAAATAAAATACCAACACCGAATGAAGTTTAATAGAAGTGGAGAAAGGTTTGTTTTCCATGACTGTAAATGGACGGAACTCTGGAGAGACCGTAAAGGCACCGAAGGGGCAAGGCAGGTAACTGCTCAAACTCTCAGGTAAAAGGACAGAGCTAGGATAGACCGCTTTTTGGCATTTATCTAAGCATTCCAGAGTACATGTATCTTGCATGTGCTCTTTCTTTTGGGGTTGAAAGATAGGAGAAGGACATGTTAGAATTGCTTAAAGCGCTTGATGCTTTTGCTTGGGGGCCTCCCCTCTTGATCTTATTGGTCGGAACGGGTATCTATTTGACCATCCGACTAGGCCTTTTGCAGGTAGCTCGTCTCCCTAAGGCCTTTCAGTTGATCTTTACCAAGGACAAGGGGCACGGCGATGTGTCGAGCTTTGCTGCTCTCTGTACGGCTCTAGCAGCCACCGTTGGTACGGGAAATATCATCGGGGTCGCAACAGCCATTAAGGTTGGGGGACCAGGGGCCCTCTTTTGGATGTGGATGGCGGCCTTCTTTGGGATGGCGACCAAGTATGCCGAAGGCTTACTGGCCATCAAATACCGTACTAAGGATGCAAATGGAGCTGTAGCTGGAGGACCCATGCATTACATTCTTTTGGGGATGGGAGAAAAGTGGCGTCCACTTGCTATCTTCTTTGCCCTAGCGGGTGTATTGGTGGCCCTTCTAGGGATTGGTACCTTTACCCAAGTCAATTCGATTACAGAATCCATTCAAAATACAGCCCAAGTTAATCCAGCTATCACAGCTCTGATTTTATCCATTTTTGTAGGGATTGCTGTCTTTGGTGGCCTCAAATCCATATCAAAAGTTTCGACAGCAGTTGTTCCTTTTATGGCTATTGTCTATATTTTAGGGACTCTTACAGTTATTCTCTTTAATATCGAGAAAATTCCAGCCACACTTGCCCTCATCTTTACTTCAGCCTTTAGTCCAGTAGCTGCGGTAGGTGGTTTTGCAGGTGCCAGTATTCGGATGGCTATCCAAAATGGTGTGGCGCGAGGAGTCTTTTCTAATGAATCTGGTCTTGGTTCAGCTCCCATTGCAGCTGCTGCGGCTAAGACAAATGAACCAGTAGAGCAAGGCTTGATTTCCATGACAGGAACCTTTATTGATACGTTGATTATCTGTACTCTTACAGGTCTGACAATCTTAGTAACTGGTGTTTGGAGCGGGGAATTAAATGGTGTTGCCTTGACCCAGTCGGCCTTTTCAACAGTTTTTTCACATTTTGGACCTGCCCTCTTGACCATCTTCCTTGTACTCTTTGCCTTTACGACGATTCTCGGTTGGAACTACTACGGAGAGCGCTGTTTTGAGTTTCTCTTTGGTGTCCGCTTTATCTGGCTCTATCGTGTAGTCTTTGTAGTCATGGTCTTGTTGGGAGGTTTTATCGAGTTGGATATGGTTTGGATTATCGCAGACATCGTCAATGCCTTGATGGCTTTACCAAACTTGATTGCCCTCTTAGTTTTGTCGCCAGTCGTCATTGCTGAGACTAAAAAGTATTTTAAACACTAATCCAATCACACTTTTAGTGTGATTTTTTTCATTTCATAGACATTTTTTATCAAGGCGATTGAAAATATATATTATCCAAGGGTGAAGTTCTATGATAGACTAAATGACAATAAAATGAAAAGAGGTTTCTTATGACAACATTTACCATCCACACAGTAGAATCAGCACCAGCAGAAGTAAAAGAAGTTCTTGAAACAGTACAAAAAGACAACAATGGCTATATTCCCAACCTAATCGGTCTCTTGGCCAATGCCCCAACCGCCCTTGAAGCCTACCGAACTGTCGGAGCCATCAACCGTCGCAATAGCCTGACTCCAGTGGAACGCGAAGTAGTGCAAATCACAGCTGCCGTAACTAATGGTTGTGCTTTCTGTGTCGCTGGTCATACTGCCTTTTCGATCAAACAAATCCAGATGAATGATGATCTTCTCCAAGCTCTCCGCAACCGTACTCCAATCGAGACAGATCCAAAACTAGATACTCTAGCTAAGTTTACCTTGGCGGTCATCAATACCAAAGGGCGTGTAGGAGATGAAGCCTTGGCTGAATTTTTGGAAGCTGGCTACACGCAACAAAATGCCTTGGACGTGGTTCTCGGTGTTAGTCTTGCCAGCCTCTGCAACTATGCCAACAACCTAGCCAATACGCCTATTAACCCAGAATTACAACCTTATGCCTAGTTCGAATCAGAAAGAAAAAATGAAGACTGAGCAATCCAGTCTTCATTTTTCTATGCTATTTTAAGCGCTTTTATGCTATACTAATAATAACATGATTATTGGAGGCTCGGATGAAAAAGCTCCCCTTGGTATTCTCTGGCTGTTTATTAGGTTTAGCAGGTGCAGGAAATTTGATTGCAGATACTTGGCCAGTTCTGTCGCATTTATTGAGTCTGATTGGTCTAGTGTTGTGGATTTTCTTTCTGATTCTTCATCTTTTTAATTGGGAAGAAACCAAGCAAGAATTGACCAAGCCCCCTCTTTTATCTGGGATGGCCACTTTTCCTATGGCTGGAATGATTTTATCGACCTATGTCTTTCGCGTATTCCCTGCTCTTCCTTTGGTAGCACAAGGGATCTGGTGGTTTTCATTTCTCTTGGATTTGGCTTTGATTGCTACTTTTACCATCAAATTTGCCTGTCCGGGTCGGAGGGTCAATGCGACTCCTAGCTGGACGGTGCTCTATGTGGGGATAGCAGTAGCAGCCTTGACCTATCCTCTGGTAGGTATCATTGAAATTGCCTATGCGACCTTGAGTTTTGGTTTTGTCTTGACCTTCTATCTCTATCCGCTTATTTATAGCGATTTAAAGAAAACTCCACTCCCACTAGCCTTGCTTGGACAAGAAGGAATCTACTGTGCTCCCTTTTCTCTACTCTTGGCTTCCCTAGTTCGAGTTGGAGGAGCAGGCCTACCGACTTGGCTTTTGATCGTCATGATTTTGGCATCTCAATCCTTCTTTTTCTTTGTGTTAACTCGCCTACCCAATATTTTAAAACAAGGATTTCAACCAGCCTTCTCAGCCCTAACCTTCCCAACCATTATCACAGCTACTTCGCTCAAGATGGCTCAGGGAATTTTGAAACTTTCATTTCTGGATTATCTGGTGTTGGCTGAAACTGTTATTTGCCTTACTATTTTATTCTTCGTATTGGGTGCTTATCTGATTTGGTTACGAAAAAAGGTCTAGCTAGAAATAGCTAGGCCTTGTTTTTTATGGTTTGATAACTTCAGCTCCACCCATGTATGGACGAAGAGCTTCTGGGATGGTCACAGAACCATCTGCGTTTTGGTAGTTTTCAAGAATTGCAGCCACTGTACGTCCAACTGCAAGTCCAGAACCGTTCAAGGTATGAAGGAGTTTCACCTTGCCATCTGCTTCATCGCGGTAACGGATTTGAGCACGACGAGCTTGGAAATCTTCTGTATTTGAACAGCTTGAGATTTCACGATAGGTATTTTGGGCTGGAATCCAAACTTCCAAGTCGTAAGTTTTGGCAGCTGAGAAGCCCATGTCCCCAGTAGAGAGCGCAACCACACGGTACGGAAGGTTGAGTTTTTGAAGAATATTTTCAGCGTTGGCTGTCATTTTTTCCAATTCTTCGTAAGATTCTTCTGGTTTGGCAAATTTGACCATTTCAACCTTGTGGAATTGGTGTAGACGAATCAAACCACGTGTATCACGACCAGCAGAACCCGCTTCAGAACGGAATGATGGACTCATAGCAGTGAAGTAGATTGGTAGGTCTTTTCCGTCAAGGATTTCATCACGGTAGTAGTTTGTGAGGGGCACCTCAGCCGTTGGAATCAAGACAAAGTTGGTATCGCTGAGCTCAAAAGTATCTTCTTTGAATTTTGGATATTGACCAGTGCCAAACATAGAGTCGTGGTTAACTATGTAAGGTGTGATGACTTCTGTATAGCCTTCCTTGCCATGCTCATCCAACATAAAGTTGTAGATGGCACGTTCCAAACGAGCGCCAAGACCTTTATAGAAAAGGAAGCGAGCTCCTGTTACCTTACCACCACGTTCCCAGTCAAGGATACCGAGGTCCTCACCAAGATCCCAGTGAGCTTTTGGCTCGAAGTCAAACTCGCGTGGAGTACCCCAACGGCGAACTTCAACGTTATCGTCCTCATCAGCTCCAACAGGAACGCTGTCGGCAGGGATGTTTGGAAGAGTCGTGGTAAATTCTGTCAACTTGGCATCGATTTTCCCCAATTCAGCATCCAAGGCTTTGACTTCAGCAGATAGGGTTTGCATAGCAGCAATCTTGTCATCGGCATTTTCCTTATTGCGTTTGGCTTGGGCAATTTCAGCTGAAACTGTGTTACGTTCTGCTTTTAAAGTTTCAACCTTGACCAAGATGTCGCGACGTTTAGCATCGATTTCTTTCATCTCATTTAAGATAGCAGCATCTACACCACGTGTAGCCAATTTTTCTGCGACAGCATCAAAATCTGTGCGAATACGTTTGATATCTAACATAAGAACTCCTTTATGAAAAAAGCACACCTGACAAAGTGTTGGAGTGGCAGGGCCACGGTTCCATCCAACTTCACAGGTGTGCACTTGATTGTATATGTAATTGTTACTAACGGTAGAATTTCACCTATCCCTCCTATCTGCTCGCAGCACCCGCAGACTTTCTGAAAGAAGGAGATAACCTACTTATCCGTTGCTATGATTATACTAAAGTTTTTACTTTTTTGCAAATAGATTTTTAAGTTTTTGTCCAATGGTCTGGAGTAGAGTCGGAAGTTTCACAACCTTGTCGTTTCCTAATTTTTCCCGAGCGATTTTTAGGATAGCTCCAGAGTCTTTTGAAGCAAAGAGGAATTTTCCTTGGTCAGTAAAGACTTCAAAGTGACGGCTGATCTTGCGACCACTTACGTTGGCTCCGATTTGCTGAATGCTGGACCAGGGGATTTGGATATATTGTTCGACATTGACATCAGGATAAAACTCTAAGGCTTGATCCCCGACTAGAAATTTTCCAACCTTTCCAGAGATAGAGAGGTAAGATGTTCCAGTGGTTTGGAGGTCAATGACTTGATTGAGTGATTGGGCCATGATTAGTCTTCCTTACTTTCATCGAAAAAGGCATGGTAGAGAGCCTTGATAGCTGCCTTTTCTTGGTCTTTATTGACAACAAACATGATGGAAACTTCACTTGAACCTTGGGAAATCATCTGGATATTGATTTTATTCTCAGACAAAGCACGTGTTGCAGTAGCAGTTACCCCGATATGGCTCTTCATCTTTTCTCCCACAATCATAATGATTGAAAGGTCATGTTCGATTTCAGCATGGTCCACTTCAGCCTTTTGAACGAGTTGACGTAGAATTTCTTCTTCTTTGATAGGAGTCAATTCACGGGAGCGGAGGATGATTGAAAGATCGTCGATACCTGTAGGCATGTGTTCCCAACCGATATTGAGGTCCTCAAGGATTTGAAGAACCTTGCGACCAAACCCGACTTCGCGGTTCATGAGGTATTTAGACATGTTGATGCTGACGAATCCTGAGTCACCCGCAATCCCGACTACTGGGAATTTATCACTACTGTGTTCTAAAACAATGCGTGTTCCGGGGTGGTCTGGGTTGTTGGTATTCTTGATGACAAGAGGAATTTTTCCGCGGTAGGCGGGTAGAAGGGCTTCGTCATGAAGGACTGAAAATCCAGCATATGCCAACTCACGCATTTCACGGTAGGTTAATTCAGGAATGGAGTGTGGTTGGTGGATAATACCAGGATGGGCAGCAAAGATACCATCTACGTCTGTAAAGTTTTCATAGAGATCAGCCTTAACACCTGCTGCAATGATAGAACCTGTGATATCTGAACCTCCACGTGAAAAAGTACAGATTTGATTTTCCTTAGTCACACCAAAGAAACCAGGGATGACAAGGACTTGGTTGCTATCAGCTAAGCCTTCAATCTTGTCATAACTAGATGGAATGATACGTGCTTTTCCTGGTTCGCTTGTAACAACAATCCCAGCTTCTCTTGGGTGAACATAGCGTGCATCAATGCCGTTTTGGTTAAAGTAGGCTGCAATCAATTTGGCATTGTTATTTTCTCCAGCCGCTAGGAAGGTATCATAGAGAAATTCATTATCCTCTATAGGAAGAGTTGCCAAGGCCCGAATACTTTTAGAGATTTTTTCTAAAACAGCAGGTTTTAACCCTAGTTCACTAACCATAGCCGCATAACGGTCAATGATCCAGCTTTGGCTAGCACTGATGTCATTTCCAGCTACATAGTCGCGATAGTATTTGATCAAGGCATCAGTTACCTTGGTATCTTCAGCATTGCGTTTACCGGGTGCAGAAACGACTACAAAACGGCGCTCTTTATCACTTTTAACGATGTTTAAAACTTTTTCTAACTGACCAGCAGAGGCAAGCGAGCTTCCACCAAATTTTACAACCTTCATAAGGACTCCTCAAGTAAGTATTTTATACGATTATAGCAGAAAGAGGGGCATTTTTCAATGACGAAAATAACTTCCTATTATAATAGAAGAAAACACTAACTTATTCTGAAAAGCGATAACGATTTAAAAGTAAGAGTGTCAAATTTTACTCACACTCATAAATGATGGGTAAATAATCAGCTGAGACACTTTCCTTTAGTTTTTTCCTTGCCTCTTTATCCAAAAAAAGGTATACTTTGATGATAAAACAATTTTATTGCCTTACAAAAGAAAAGGAGAAGCTATGAATCATATCTTATATCAGATCGTAGATGATCTTGCTATCATTACTTTGAATCGTCCCGAAGTGGCAAATGGTTTCCATATCCCAATGTGTGAGGAGATTTTAGAAGCTTTGACTCTAGCAGAGCAGGATCAAGCTGTGCAGTTCATCTTGATTAATGCTAATGGGAAGGTCTTTTCAGTTGGGGGAGACTTGGTTGAGATGAAACGAGCAGTAGACGAAGATGATATCCCTTCTTTGAATAAGATTGCAGAATTAGTCAATACAATTTCTTTTAAAATCAAGCAAATTCCTAAACCTGTTTTGATGGAGGTAGATGGAGCGGTTGCTGGCGCTGCAGCAAATATGGCAGTAGCAGTCGATTTTTGCTTGGCGACTGATAAGGCAAAATTCATCCAAGCCTTTGTTGGAGTTGGCTTGGCGCCAGACGCTGGTGGGATTCATCTCTTGAGTCGTAGTATCGGGGTAACACGGGCTGCACAACTTGCTATGACAGGTGAAGCCTTAACTGCTGAAAAAGCGCTAGAATGGGGCGTGGTATACCGTGTTTGTGAAGTTGACAAATTAGAAAAAACAAGAGAACAAGTTCTGAAAAAATTAAGAAGAGGTTCAGCAAACTCATACGCAGCGATTAAAAAGTTAGTTTGGGAAAGTCAATTTAAGGATTGGCAGAATTATGCTGAATTAGAATTGAAATTACAAGAATCGTTATCTCTAACTGAAGATTTTAAAGAAGGGGTTCGAGCACATTCTGAAAGAAGAAGACCGAAATTTACAGGAATGTAAAAAAATACTTGCACAATTTTTTGAAGTTTGATATACTTCTTTTATCAAATGCTTTGATTGTGAAAGTTTTTTAGAAGGAGGGAAACGATTTGGACTACCAACAAGTAAATGATTATCTAACATCTATTTTCAACAATGTCCTTGTGATCGAGGAGGTTAGCTTACGAGGTAGTCGATTCAAAGACATCTCCATAAAAGAAATGCACACGATTGATGTGATTGGAAAGTTTCCGGAGGCAACACCAAGCAAGGTTTCAAAGGAACTGATGGTAACTCTTGGAACGGTTACAACTAGCTTGAATAACCTGGAAAGAAAAGGTTATATTGAGCGTATTCGTTCTGATCAGGATCGACGTGTGGTCTATCTGCATTTGACCAAGAAAGGTCGGTTAGTCCATCGTCTTCATAGACGTTTTCACAAGGCAATGGTCGAAAAAATCATCGATGACATGAGTCCTGAGGAAATAGAAGTTATGGGGAGAGGATTAATCAATCTTTATCAATTTTTGGAGGATTTGAAATAATGGCTTTTGCAAAAATAAGCCAGGTTGCTCATTATGTTCCAGAGCAAGTGGTCACTAATCATGACTTAGCCCAAATCATGGACACAAGCGATGAGTGGATTTCAAGTCGGACAGGAATTAAACAGAGACATATCTCAAAAACAGAGTCTACAAGTGATTTGGCGACAGAAGTAGCTAAGAGCTTGTTGGCTAAAGGGAGCTTAACAGCGGATCAGATTGATTTTATCATTGTAGCGACGATTACCCCAGACTCGATGATGCCTTCCACAGCAGCTCGAGTTCAGGCAAATATCGGAGCGCATAGAGCTTTCGCCTTTGATCTGACAGCAGCATGCAGTGGCTTTGTATTTGCTCTCTCAACTGCAGAAAAGTTTTTAAGTTCTGGGCAGTTCAAAAAAGGGATTGTTATCGGGGCTGAGACCTTATCCAAGGCAGTTGATTGGTCAGATCGTTCAACAGCTGTTCTCTTTGGGGATGGTGCTGGTGGGGTTCTCTTGGAAGCAAGCGAAACACGGCACTTCCTTGTGGAAAGTCTCTATACAGATGGCTCTCGGAGCGAGTGTTTGACCTATGGTCAAACGGCTTTGGCTTCTCCTTTCTCAGATCAAGAAGCAGTTCCTGCTTTTTTGAAGATGGATGGACGAGCAGTTTTTGATTTTGCAAATCGTGATGTTGCTAGATCGATCAAAGAAACCATTGAAAATGGTCCAATCGCAGCATCGGAATTGGATTATCTCTTGCTTCATCAGGCAAATATCCGCATTTTGGATAAGATGGCTAAGAAAATCGGTGTAGACCGAGACAAGCTTCCTGCCAATATGATGGAGTATGGGAATACCAGTGCAGCAAGTATCCCGATTTTGCTTTCAGAGTGTGTGGAAAATGGCATGATTCGTTTAGATGGTAGCCAGACGATTCTCCTATCAGGCTTTGGTGGAGGTTTGACATGGGGCACACTCATTCTTACAATCTAGGTAATCATGTGGTAAACACATAGTTATAAATTTTTTATATTTTAAAGGAGTCCTATCATGGCAGTATTTGAAAAAGTACAAGAAATTATCGTTGAAGAACTTGGGAAAGACGCATCAGAAGTAACACTTGAATCTACTTTTGATGATTTGGATGCAGATTCATTGGACTTGTTCCAAGTAATCTCTGAAATCGAAGATGCTTTCGATATCCAAATCGAAGCAGAAGATAACTTGAAAACAGTTGGTGACTTGGTTGCCTACGTTGAAGAGCAAACAAAATAATTAACATATTACTAGAAGGAGTAGGGGAAACCCACTCCCTCTTGTTTAGGTAATAGTTTGAAACTCAAATGATAAACTCGTCGAACTATTACGTAAGCAAGGAATGATGGAGGCACTATGAAAACACGTATTACAGAATTACTGAACATTGATTATCCTATTTTTCAAGGAGGAATGGCCTGGGTTGCAGACGGCGACTTGGCTGGTGCAGTATCAAAAGCTGGTGGTCTAGGAATCATTGGTGGTGGGAATGCACCTAAAGAGGTCGTAAAGGCTAATATCGATAAAATCAAATCACTTACGGACAAACCTTTTGGTGTCAACATCATGCTCTTGTCACCTTTTGTAGAAGACATCGTTGATCTCGTGATTGAAGAAGGGGTCAAGGTGGTTACAACTGGTGCAGGAAATCCAAGTAAATACATGACTCGTTTCCATGATGCAGGAATTACAGTTATTCCTGTTGTTCCAAGTGTTGCTTTAGCAAAACGCATGGAAAAAATTGGTGCAGATGCAGTTATTGCAGAGGGAATGGAAGCCGGTGGACATATTGGTAAATTAACAACGATGACCTTGGTTCGCCAAGTTGCTGCAGCTGTTTCAATTCCGGTTATCGCAGCTGGAGGAATTGCCGACGGTGAAGGTGTCGCTGCAGGCTTTATGCTTGGTGCAGAGGCTGTTCAAGTTGGTACGCGTTTCGTAGTAGCCAAGGAATCTAACGCCCATCCAAAATACAAGGAAAAAATCTTAAAAGCGCGTGATATCGATACGACTATCTCAGCTCAACATTTTGGACATGCTGTTCGCGCCATTAAAAATCAGTTGACACGTGACTTTGAACAGGCTGAAAAGGATGCCTTTAAACAAGAAAATCCAGATTTAGAAATTTTTGAGCAAATGGGAGCTGGTGCTCTTGCTAAAGCCGTTGTTCATGGAGATGTAGAAGGTGGATCCGTCATGGCAGGTCAGATCGCTGGTTTGGTTTCTAAAGAGGAAACTGTCGAAGAAATCCTAAAAGATCTATACTATGGCGCTGCCAAAAAAATTCAAGAAGAAGCCTCTCGTTGGGCAGGAGTTGTAAGAAATGACTAAAACAGCCTTTCTATTTGCCGGTCAAGGTGCTCAGTATCTAGGAATGGGGCGTGATCTCTATGATTGCTACCCTATCGTCAAGGAAACAATTGACCAAGCCAGTCAGGTTTTGGGTTATGACCTTCGTGACTTGATTGATAAGGAAGAAACCAAGTTAAACCAGACTCGCTATACGCAGCCAGCTATTTTAGCGACTTCGGTTTCTATTTACCGACTATTGAAAGAAAAGGGCTACCAGCCGGATATGGTAGCAGGATTGTCTCTTGGGGAATATTCTGCTCTTGTAGCAAGTGGTGCCTTGGACTTCGAAGAGGCAGTTGCCTTGGTTGCTAAGCGTGGTGCTTATATGGAAGAGGCTGCACCTGCAGGATCTGGAAAGATGGTAGCCGTTCTTAATACTCCAGTTGAAGTGATTGAGGAAGCTTGTGAAACAGCCTCTAAAGTTGGAGTAGTGACTCCAGCTAACTACAACACCCCAAGCCAAATCGTTATCGGTGGTGAGGTGGCTGCGGTTGACCGCGCAGTTGAACTCTTGCAGGAAGCAGGAGCAAAACGATTGATTCCTTTAAATGTATCTGGTCCTTTCCATACAGCTCTTCTTGAGCCAGCCAGTCAGCAACTAGCTGGAGCTCTTGAAGGAGTGAGTTTTTCTGACTTTACTTGCCCACTAGTCGGCAATACGGAAGCTGCTGTCATGGAAAAAGGTCGAATCCAAGAGCTTTTGACGCGTCAGGTCAAAGAACCTGTCCGTTTTTATGAAAGTATTGCTGTGATGCAGAATGCTGGGGTAACCAACTTTATTGAAATTGGTCCGGGTAAGGTCCTATCAGGCTTTGTCAAAAAAATCGATAAAACAGCTCAGCTAGCTAACGTTGAAGACCAAGCAAGCTTGGATGCTTTGTTAGGAAACTAATGATTCCTTCTCCCACAAAATACAACAGGAAATAGGAGAAATAGAATGCAACTTACAAACAAAAATGTCTTTGTAACAGGTTCAAGTCGTGGTATCGGACTTGCCATTGCTCACAAATTTGCTCAACTAGGCGCTAATGTAGTTTTGAATAGTCGTGGAGCAATCTCAGAAGAATTGCTGGCTGAGTTTTCAAACTACGGTGTCAAAGTAGTACCGATCTCAGGTGATGTTTCAGACTTTGCAGATGCCAAGCGTATGGTAGATCAAGCGATTGCAGAACTCGGTTCTGTTGATGTCTTGGTCAACAATGCTGGGATCACTCAAGATACGCTTATGCTCAAGATGACTGAAGAAGACTTTGAAAAAGTGATTAAGATCAACTTGACAGGTGCCTTCAACATGACGCAAGCAGTCTTGAAACAGATGATTAAGGCACGTGAAGGTGCGATCATCAACATGTCTAGTGTGGTTGGTTTGATGGGAAATATCGGACAAGCCAACTATGCAGCTTCTAAAGCAGGTTTGATTGGTTTTACCAAGTCAGTTGCACGTGAAGTTGCCAATCGTAATGTTCGCGTAAATGCTCTTGCACCAGGAATGATCGAGTCAGATATGACGGCTGTTTTGTCTGATAAGGTCAAGGAAGCGACATTGGCACAAATCCCAATGAAACAGTTTGGTCAAGCAGATCATATCGCAGATGCTACAGTGTTCCTGGCCGGACAGGATTATTTGACTGGACAAGTTCTCGCTGTTGATGGCGGACTTAGCATGTAAAAAATAAGGAAAGATATAGGTAAGACAGATGAAACTAAATCGAGTTGTAGTAACAGGTTACGGATTGACCTCTCCTATCGGAAACACTCCAGAAGAATTTTGGAACAGTTTGCAAACTGGAAAAATTGGAATTGGAGAAATCACTAAATTTGACCACAGCGAATTTGCTGTGCACAATGCAGCAGAAGTCCAAGATTTCCCATTTGATAAATACTTTGTAAAAAAAGATACTAACCGTTTTGACAACTATTCTTTGTATGCCTTGTATGCGGCTCAAGAAGCGGTGACAAATGCAAATCTTGATGTAGAAGCAATCGATAAAGATCGCTTTGGTGTCATCGTGGCTTCTGGTATTGGGGGAATTAAAGAAATCGAAGATCAGGTTATCCGTCTTCATGAAAAAGGTCCAAAACGCGTTAAACCAATGACACTTCCAAAAGCCTTACCAAATATGGCATCAGGAAATGTTGCCATGCGCTTCGGAGCAAACGGCATCTGTAAATCAATCAATACAGCCTGCGCCTCATCAAATGATGCCATCGGAGATGCCTTCCGTTCAATCAAGTTTGGTTTCCAAGATGTCATGTTAGTTGGTGGATCAGAATCATCTATCACTCCTTTTGCTATCGCTGGTTTCCAAGCTTTGACCGCCCTATCAACTACAGAGGATCCAACTCGTGCTTCTATCCCATTTGACAAAGATCGTAACGGATTTGTGATGGGAGAAGGTTCAGGAATGTTGGTTCTTGAAAGCCTTGAACATGCTGAAAAACGTGGGGCGACTATCTTGGCTGAAGTAGTTGGCTATGGTAATACCTGTGACGCTTACCATATGACTTCACCTCATCCAGAAGGTCAAGGTGCGATTAAGGCTATGAAGTTAGCTTTGGAAGAAGCCGAAATTTCTCCAGAGCAAGTGGCTTACGTCAATGCCCACGGAACTTCAACTCCTGCTAATGAAAAAGGAGAAAGTGGCGCAATCGTAGCTGTTCTTGGTAAAGAAGTTCCTGTATCTTCAACCAAGTCCTTTACAGGACACTTGCTTGGTGCTGCAGGGGCAGTAGAAGCCATCGCTACCATCGAAGCTATGCGTCATAACTATGTACCAATGACAGCTGGAACAAGCGAGTTATCAGACTATATCGAAGCGAATGTCGTTTATGGACAAGGCTTGGAGCAAGAAATCCCTTATGCTATTTCAAACACTTTTGGTTTTGGTGGACACAATGCGGTTCTTGCTTTCAAACGTTGGGAGAATAAATAATTATGAATTTAAATGAGATCAAGGACTTGATGGCTCAATTTGACCAATCAAGTTTGAGAGAATTTTCTTATAAAAATGGAACGGACGAATTGCAGTTCAGTAAGAATGAAGCAAGAATGGTTTCTGAAGCACCAGCTCAAGTTGTTCCAGCGCAAGCTGCAGTAGCTGCAAGTCCAGTAGTTTCGGCCCCTTCAACTCCAGTAGAGAGTGCAGTGGAAGAAGCTCCAGCACCAGCTGAAACGACGGTTGCTCTAGAGGGTGATGTCGTTGAAAGTCCACTTGTAGGGGTGGCTTACTTGGCTGCTGGACCAGATAAACCTGCCTTTGTCACAGTCGGAGACAGTGTTAAAAAAGGTCAGACTTTGGTGATTATCGAAGCCATGAAGGTTATGAATGAAATTCCTGCACCTAAGGATGGTGTGGTGACAGAAATTCTCGTTTCAAATGAAGAAATGGTTGAGTTCGGTAAAGGATTGGTACGCATCAAATGATCGATATTCAAGGAATCAAAGAAGCTCTACCCCATCGCTACCCCATGCTCCTAGTGGATCGTGTCTTGGAAGTGAGCGAGGATACCATTGTTGCCATTAAAAATGTGACCATCAACGAACCTTTCTTCAATGGTCATTTTCCACAATACCCAGTTATGCCAGGTGTTCTTATCATGGAAGCCTTGGCTCAGACTGCTGGTGTCTTGGAATTGTCCAAACCTGAAAATAAAGGGAAACTGGTCTTCTATGCTGGCATGGACAAGGTTAAGTTCAAGAAGCAAGTTGTACCAGGTGATCAATTAGTCATGACGGCTACTTTTGTTAAACGTCGTGGTACAATTGCTGTGGTTGAAGCAAAGGCTGAAGTAGATGGTAAACTTGCAGCGAGTGGTACTCTTACCTTTGCAATTGGAAACTAAGGAGGTTCTCCATGTTTCGTAAAATTTTAATTGCCAACCGTGGTGAGATTGCGGTTCGCATTATTCGAGCTGCGCGTGAATTGGGCATTACGACCGTGGCAGTTTATTCAACTGCTGATAAGGAAGCTCTTCACACACTCCTAGCGGATGAAGCTATCTGTATCGGACCTGGTAAGGCGACAGAATCTTATCTCAATATCAACGCTATTTTATCTGCTGCAGTCTTGACTGAAGCAGAAGCCATCCACCCAGGTTTTGGTTTTCTTAGTGAAAACTCCAAGTTTGCCACGATGTGTGATGAAGTGGGAATTAAGTTCATCGGCCCTTCTGGTGCTGTAATGGATACCATGGGAGATAAGATCAATGCGCGTGAGCAAATGATCAAGGCTGGGGTTCCAGTTATCCCAGGATCTGATGGTGAAGTTCACACGGCTGAAGAGGCGCTTGCAGTTGCAGAAAAAATTGGCTATCCAGTCATGCTTAAGGCATCGGCAGGTGGTGGTGGAAAAGGGATTCGTAAGGTTGAAAAGGCAGAAGACTTGGTCGCAGCCTTTGAGACAGCATCCAGTGAAGCCAAGGCCAATTTTGGAAATGGCGCTATGTATCTTGAACGTGTGATCTATCCAGCTCGCCATATTGAGGTTCAGATCCTTGCGGACCAAGAGGGTCATGTTGTCCATCTTGGTGAACGGGACTGTTCACTTCAACGGAATAACCAAAAGGTCTTAGAAGAAAGCCCATCCATTGCGATTGGCAAAACCCTTCGTAATGAAATTGGTGCTGCAGCCGTTCGTGCAGCAGAGTCTGTAGGCTATGAAAATGCAGGTACGATTGAATTTCTTCTCGATGAAGCCAGTGGCAATTTCTACTTCATGGAAATGAATACTCGTGTGCAAGTTGAACACCCAGTCACAGAGTTTGTTTCAGGTGTTGATATCGTGAAGGAACAGATTCGCATTGCAACCGGGCAACCTTTACCTTTCAAACAAGAAGATATTGTCCTACGAGGTCATGCTATCGAGTGCCGGATCAATGCAGAAAATCCAGCATTTAACTTTGCTCCAAGCCCAGGTAAAATTACCAATCTCTATCTACCAAGTGGTGGAGTTGGCTTGCGCGTGGACTCAGCAGTTTATCCAGGTTATACCATTCCCCCTTACTATGATAGTATGATTGCTAAAATCATTGTTCATGGGGAGAATCGTTTTGATGCTCTTATGAAGATGCAACGGGCACTTTATGAACTTGATATTGAAGGAGTGCAAACCAATGCAGATTTCCAGTTGGATCTGATTTCAGACCGCAGAGTTATCGCTGGTGACTACGATACTTCCTTCTTGATGGAAACTTTCTTGCCAAAATACCAAGAAAAAGAATAGACTTTCAAACAGTATGAGAACTAAAAGGGGGAGTTATGGCTCTATTTAGTAAAAAGGATAAGTATATTCGGATTAATCCTAACCGTTCCGTAAGGCAGAAACCACAAGCCAAGCCTGAGGTTCCGGATGAACTCTTCTCCCAGTGTCCTGGTTGTAAACACACCATTTACCAAAAGGATCTTGGGAGCGAACGAATTTGTCCCCATTGTAGCTATACTTTCCGTATTTCAGCTCAGGAACGCTTGGATTTGACGATTGATTCTGGTAGCTTTGTGGAGATGTTTACAGATATTGAAACTCAAGATCCATTAAACTTTCCTGGCTACCAGAAAAAACTTGCAACAATACGTGAAAAGACAGGTTTGGATGAAGCAGTACTAACTGGTACAGCTAGCATCAAGGGACAAAAAGTTGCCCTTGGGATCATGGATTCTAACTTTATCATGGCTTCTATGGGAACAGTTGTGGGTGAAAAAATCACGCGCTTGTTTGAGTATGCAACGGTAGAAAACTTGCCAGTCGTTCTCTTCACAGCTTCTGGTGGAGCCCGTATGCAAGAAGGAATCATGAGCTTGATGCAGATGGCTAAGATTTCTGCGGCAGTTCAACGTCATTCCAAGGCAGGACTTTTTTACCTCACTATTTTAACCGATCCGACAACAGGTGGAGTGACCGCTTCTTTTGCTATGGAAGGTGATATTATCCTAGCGGAACCCCAAAGTTTAGTTGGTTTTGCTGGGCGTCGTGTTATCGAAAATACAGTTCGTGAGACCTTGCCGGATGACTTCCAAAAGGCAGAATTTTTGCTTGAACATGGATTTGTTGATGCAATTGTCAAACGGAGAGAATTGCCTGAAACAATTGCTAAATTAGTGAGATTGCATGGAGGAAGTCGCGGATGAATATTGCAAAAATAGTCAGAGAGGCACGCGAGCAGAGTCGTTTGACCGCACTTGATTTTGCCAATGGAATCTTTGACGAGTTTATCGAATTGCATGGAGATCGCTCTTTTCGTGATGATGGTGCGGTCATCGGTGGAATTGGTTGGTTAGGTGACCAAGCAGTAACTGTAGTTGGTATCCAAAAGGGAAAAAGTCTTCATGATAACCTCAAACGAAATTTTGGGCAACCACATCCAGAAGGCTATCGTAAGGCCTTGCGCCTGATGAAACAGGCAGAAAAGTTTGGCCGTCCAGTTGTGACTTTTATCAATACGGCGGGTGCTTACCCAGGTGTTGGAGCCGAGGAACGTGGACAAGGTGAAGCAATTGCCCGAAACCTGATGGAAATGAGTGACCTCAAGGTTCCCATCATTGCGATTATTATCGGTGAAGGTGGATCTGGCGGGGCCCTAGCTCTAGCAGTAGCTAATCGTGTCTGGATGTTAGAAAACTCAATTTACGCAGTACTTAGCCCGGAAGGATTTGCCTCTATCCTTTGGAAGGATGGAAGTCGTGCTATGGAAGCGGCGGAGTTGATGAAAATCACTTCACACGAACTTCTAGAAATGGGAATCGTAGACAAGGTAATCTCAGAAGCAGGGCTGTCAAGTAAAGAACTGCTAGGTTGCGTTAAAAATGAATTGCGTGCAGAACTAGATAGGTTGAAAGAACTACCACTCGACCAACTTATCGAAGAACGTTACCAACGGTTTAGAAAATACTAAGAAAACTTAAAAGCTAGAACATTTTGTTCTAGCTATTTTGATAATAGAGCATGGATAAACATGAATACTCTAGATAAATAAGAAAAACAATCAATGGTATATCCTCTATATTGCCCTAATAGAGAGTTTACCATTAGGAGAGCAAGAATGAAAAAGACAATACATTTAGGAATCTGTATGATTTTAATGTTCCTGTACATTTATTTAACGCCATTAGGAGCCATAACTCTAGCTAGGATCTTCGGTTTAGGAATGGACAGCTATATAATCTTCCTAGTTGGAGAAGTGTTGCTTATTTTCTTTTTATTCGTTTTGTGGTTGAAAAAGAAGAAGATGCTCTTTATCTTCGAGAAAAAGGGTTGGCGTTGGTCTTATCTCGCTTTCTTAGTGGTTTGCTTTCTTATCTATTCTTTTCTAAATGGATTTAGAATGCAGAATATTCGATTGATTGACAATAGCTTTATTTTCCAAGACCTTCTTTCAGAACTTTACTCAAACGGAAGAGAAACGACTCTATCAAGTCTTATATTTTTAATCTTTAACATTTCGATTGTACCTGTTGTTGAGGAGACAATCTATAGAGGTTATTTTATGAATACCTTCTTTCCGAAGTCGGAATTTTATTTGGATGTGATCTTGTCTTCTTTCATCTTTGGGCTCAGTCACTTGGTTCTATCCCATCGTGACCCCATCAGTCTCATAATTTATAGTATTCTCGGTCTTCTATTTGCAGTTGCTTATCGAGTTACGGGTAGTCTTCGATTTACTATTGTTTGTCATAGTTTCTATAATGTTATTCCCTATGCTCCGTCGCTCTTATTTTATATCTATTATTTGATTTTTAGATAGTAGGAGGCAAAGAAAAAAGTGTTTGATATCTATCAAACACTTTTTCTTTTTACTGTTCTTCTGTTACAAACTGGCTGAGTAGTCCGTTGATAAAACGGGCAGATTTTTGATCTGAGAAGTCCTTTGCAAGCTCGATAGCTTCATTAACCGCAACCAGCTGTGGAGTGTCAAATGAAGTGATTTCAAAGACTCCCAAGCGAAGGAGGTTTCTCTCCACGAGTGTTAAACGCTCGATGGTCCAACCTGCTTTTAAATGCTGTGTGATTTGCTTGTCCAGTTCTTCCTTTTTAGCCTGAACACCAGAAACTAGCTCTGTCAAAAAGGCTGGAAGTTGCACAACCGTATCTTCACGATCATGAGTATAGGCGAAACGACAAGCAGTTTCGACATCCGTACCGAATTCAAGGCTCATGAGAGCTTGAAAAGCGCATTTACGGAGTTGGCGTCTAGATTCTAATAGTGGACTAGTCATTGAGGAAGTCCTCGTCAAATAGATCTTTCAATTCTGGTTTTGGTGTTTTATCTGGAACGATACCTGCAACGTGGATATTGATAGCAGCGAGTTCAACATCAGCCATATTGCGGACGGCATCTTTAACAGCTTTCTGGATAGCAACCGCTACCTTAGGAACTTTTACTCCGTACTCAAGGTAGAGATAGATATCTGCTGTGAGTTCTTCGTCCACGTTTTTTAGATAAACACCACGGCCGAGAGAAAGCTTTGAAAGGGTGTCAGATACTGATTTGTTTGAAAAAGAGTGAACACCCTTTACTTTTGCAGTAGCAATAGCAATGATTTTTTCAAGTACACGTGGGGCGATAACGATTTCGCCAAGTTGTTCTTCAATTCCCATAGAATGACCTCTTTCTAGAGATTAGGCACGAGAAACGTAAGTTCCTTCTGCAGTGTTGATAACGAGTTTTTGTCCTGCTTCGATGAAGTCTGGAACGTTTACGACAAGTCCAGTTTCCATCGTTGCTGGTTTACCAGAACCTGTAACAGTAGCACCTTTGATAGATGGTTGAGTTTCTGCAACTGTCAATTCGACAGTAGTAGGAACGGTAACACCAATCACTTCAGTTCCGTAGAATTGGATCTTCACATCAGAGTTTTCAAGGATGTAAAGCAATTCGTTTTCAACGTTGACTACAGGGATTTCGTATTGGTCGTAAGTTTCTGTGTTCATGAAGTAGGCTGTGTCATCCATTTTGTACAAGTATTGAGCTGGGACAGTCTCGATGATAGCTTGTTCAAATTTTTCCTCTGGACGGTAGCTTGTGTCAAATGTAGAACCAGTACGGACATCACGCAATTTCATACGCATGATGGTGTTTCCTTTACCTGGTTTGTGGTGGCTAGCTTCCAAAACGCGGATTAATTTTCCGTCAGCTGTTTCAAAGGTCATACCAGCCTTTAATTTACTTGCTTCAATCATGTTTTTACCTCTTTAATAAATAATTTACTCTTTATTGTACCATAAAAGACAACATTACTCAAATGTCAGAAGGAGCTTAATTAGTTGACTGGTACGATATTTCCATCTTCGTCTTTAGTAACGAGGACGTATTTTCCATCGACTTCGATATAAAAATTCTTGCTGGCAGTTTGTCCAGTATTTTGAGCCGGCGCTTGATTTTGGACTTGTTGGCTTAGTTGACCACCGAGAGTTTGGCCAAGATTCATACCCATAAACATGTTCATCCCATTGCCATTTCCTTCGTTGGCAGCTGCAGCAATAAGAGCTTCGTTGCGAGCACGACGTTCTTCGATTTCAATCGTGTTGTACTTCATTGCCACGAGTTCACTATCAAGCTTGCGAACGATATCAAGACTTTCTTGATCGTAGCTGAGGTCTTCAAGCAAGATGTTGGTTGCTTCAATCCCGTAGAGACCTGTCCAAACCTTGTTGACCTCTTGTTTAGCGAGTTCGTTAAAGGTGTCTTGATTGGCATTGAGGCTATAGATATCAACCTTGTTTTCGTTGGTATATTTGGCAATGGCAATCGCGATTTTCGGTGCGATATTTTGACGGAGCGTTCCTTGAGCTACATCCTGGAGAGTAAATGGCTGTCCGTCAGTAATTTGACGGCTAACAGAACTCACGTAGAAGAGGACTGGATCTGCTATTTTTACATCAAACAAGCCATAGAAACGGATGTTGAGCAGTTGCTGGTATCGTTCACTGAAATATTCGACCGCATTTTGTGTGCCGAACTTATTACCCGCGATGGGTTGCATGCGGATAAAGATGATTTCTTGTTGGGTGATGACTTGTCCACCGAAAGAGAAACGGTTTTTAAAGTTTTCCCAAGTGCCTTTTAAACCACCTTTTTCAAGGAGCCAGGCGTTATCACCAGCTTGCCATTCGTGGCTACCAGCTTCGAGGACTTCACCAAGGAAGGTACCATTGTTTACCAAAACAGCGGTATAACCTTGGGGAACGATAACCACACTGCCATCTGACAAAAGTCCAGTATTTTGATTGCTGTGACGAGAACGTCCATCTGGGTCTTTTGTGAGTAATTGTCCCTTAACGGCCAAAGCATCGCCAGAGACACTATCTGGAAGGACAATGGCTTCCTTGAATTTACTATCATTAAAACTATTTAAGCCTGCTGATAAGGCTGCACGTATAAATCCCATAATTCCTCCTAATTATAAAGCTCGTCTTCATCCACAACATCATAGGTATCCAGTACCCATTGGTTTGGACTGCGAGAGAGATTGGCACCACAGTAGTCGCACTCGCTAACTGCAGAGATTTTCAATGGGGCGCCACAGTTTGGACAGTGGTCGCTCACAACTTGGTCTGGATTGACTGCTTGCGTTTGGCTACCGTGCTGACGGATAAAGTTTAATTGATACACGGTGAAGAGATCTTTTTTAGGGTCTCCTTCAAGGACACGGCGAGTCTCATCGTCAATGACATAGTCCCGCAAGGTAGATGACAGGATCACCACTAAGGTATCGTTTCCGTCAGGATTTTCAATGAACTCCTTGATGCGAACATTTTCGATACAAACTTTCTCTAAAACATTGGTTGTTTTAGCTCGAATATGGTCTTCGAGTTGGGTGCTATGTTGAGAGTAGAGACTGGTACTTTCCAAAGCGCGGACAGAGTTCCAATTTTTCTCAGTCCAGGCAACCTGCAATTTAAGGTAGACTTCCTTAACCCAAGATGTGAAGGCTTCCGCGTCAAAGTTTGGATCCCCGTATTTCACACGACTAATGGCCAGTGTGTTATGTTCAACTCGACGATGGAGCGTTTGATAATCATTACTAGTGTAGGTTGAACTCGAATCTCCAGACTTATTCTGCAAGGATTTAACGATAACAACTAGTATGATTCCTCCGACTAATATGAACATAAATCCTAGATAGGGAGAGCTAGCAGAACTGTCAGAGGATGATCCATATCCAGAGCGGTAGTAGTGGTAGGATGAGCCACCAGAACGACTTCCACCTCCACTTGAGCGGCTGCTACTTCTGGAGCTACTGCGGCTGCTCCCTCCACTTCTGGAATGTCCGACACCCGCATCAACGATTTGAGGCACGGATAGAAAAACAAGTAATAAACAGGTCATTAAAAGAGCATAAAACTTTTTCATGTGTCTCCTAACTATATGATTGAAAAGGTAGAATTCTGAATTCGAATGATTATTAAACTATTAATAACCTTTAAAAATCATCTAAGATATACTAGGCGTTATTTACTAGCATTTAGCTTCTTTATGGAATGGCGCTCGATGAGCCATCCCACAATCCACCCTATTGCTAGCAAGTAATTTTCAAAAGCACCGATAGCATTTACAGGAGAGTGATACTCCATATAATTGAGTAAGTGATTTGTTCCTATTCCAATTCCGCCAATAATGAGAGCAAGAAGTGCGATTCGTAGATAGAACCAATCGTATTTAATATTGATAGCGAGAATAATAATCAATACAGCTAAATTCCATATTCCAATTTCTCGTTGCCAACCAGCAGATATTCCGTACCCGGAGTGGCTTCCCATGTACGATGGAAAGAAAATTTGTAGTATAGAAGCGCCTAACATAGCGATGATGACTAAGACAAATAGCAATCGTAAAAATTTGTTCATTTATTCTCCTTGTCTCATTCTCGTCTTAAAAGTAGAAAAAAGTGTTTAAAGAGTAAATTACTCACTTTCTTTCAACTTGGCCAATTCCTGCGCAAGCAGTTTAAGGGCAACTTGTGGGTTGGCTTGTCCTTTGGTTGCCTTCATAAGGAATCCTGTGAAGGCCTTGTCTGCGTTACGTTTGCCTGATTTAAAGTCGGCAACGGCAGCTTCGTTATCCGCAAAGACTTGGTGGATGATTGGAATCAGAACATCTGGATCAGAGATTTGCACCAAGCCTGCTTTTTCCACGTATTCACGCGCGCCACCGCCATTTTTAGCCAGGTGGACAAAGACTTTCTTGGCAATCTTAGAAGAGATCGTGCCGTCTTCGATGATGGCAATCATTTCTACCAAGTTTTCTGGTGTTAATTCGATTTGTTCCAGTGTTTTGCCTTCGGCGTTCAAGAACTGAGCGACTTCACCTTGGAGCCAGTTAGAGACTTGTTTGGCATCGCCACCGAGGGCAACAGCTTTTTCAAAGAAGTCAGAAGTGACTTTGTTTGCAGTCAACTGGCTAGCATCGTAGTCTGACAAGCCAAGATCAGATACGTAGCGAGCACGGCGTTCTTTTGGAAACTCTGGCAATTCTGTTCGCATTTCCTCAATCCACTCGTCTGAGATTTCAAAGAGTGGTAGGTCTGGTTCTGGGAAGTAGCGGTAGTCAGCAGCACCTTCTTTGACACGCATGAGGATGGTTGCTTTGTTGGCTTCATCGTAACGGCGTGTTTCTTGGCGGATTTGACCACCTGAGCGAAGGATTTCAGCCTGGCGTTGGACTTCGTATTCAAGACCCTTACGAACGTTTGAGAAGGAGTTGAGGTTTTTCAACTCAGTCTTGGTACCGAATTTTTCTTGACCATAAGGACGAAGGGAGATATTGGCATCCACACGCATGGAGCCTTCTTCCATCTTAACGTCAGAAATGCCAGCGTACTGGATGACTTCCTTGAGGGCAGTTAGATAAGCATAGGCTTCTTCTGGGGAACGCATGTCCGCTTCAGATACAATCTCAATCAATGGCACCCCTTGGCGGTTAAGGTCAACATAGGAGTAGCCATCTGTACCGTGGGTGTTTTTACCAGCGTCTTCTTCCAAGTGGGCGCGTTCGATACCGATTTTCTTGGTCGTACCGTCTTCTAGCTCCACTTCAATCCAGCCGTTGTAGCCGATTGGCTCATCAAATTGAGAAATTTGGTAGGCTTTTGGATTATCAGGATAGAAGTAGTTCTTGCGGTCAAAGTGCATCTTTTTGTGGATGTCCATGTTAAGGGCAAGAGCAGCCTTGATACCAGCATCGACAACACCTTTATTGAGAACCGGAAGTACTCCTGGGAAAGACCAGTCAATCACGTTGGTGTTGGCATTTTGGTCATTTCCAAAGTGAGCAGAAGTAGGTGAGAAGATTTTTGAATTGGTGTTGAGCTCTACGTGGACCTCAAGTCCAATGACTGTTTCAAAGTTCATTAGTTGTCACCTCCAAAAATCACGGGTTGTTGTTTGTGGTAGTCTGTTGTTGCTTCAAAGGCAGCAGCAGCTTGGTAAATGGTTTCCTCAGAGTATTTAGGACCGATCAATTGCAGACCGACAGGGAGACCTTGAGCGAATCCAGCAGGGATCGAAATTCCTGGAAGACCAGCTAAGTTGACTGGGATGGTCAAAAGGTCAGCCAAGTACATGGCAACTGGATCGTGGTTGAGTGAATCCAAGTCATAGGCAACGCTTGGAGCAGTTGGTCCTAGGATTAAATCGTAATCCGCAAAGACGTTTTCGAAATCTTGAATGATAAGGGTACGGACTTGACCAGCTTTCTTATAGTAGGCATCATAGTAACCTGATGAAAGGCTGAAAGTACCTAGCATGATACGGCGTTTTACCTCTTCACCGAAACCTTGGCTACGGCTGTTTACATAGATTTCATCAAGATTAGTCGCATCATCTGCGCGGTAGCCATAACGGATACCGTCAAAGCGTTGCAAGTTTGATGAGGCTTCTGATGAAGCGATGATGTAGTAAACGGCAACACCGTATTTAGAGTGAGGAAGGCTGACTTCTTCGACGATGGCACCAAGTTTTTCAAAGTGTTTAGCGGCATTCAGAATGGTTTCCTTAACCTCTGGGTCAATCCCTTCACCAAGGTATTCCTTAGGCAAAGCAATTTTCATGCCCTTGATGTCTTGACCAATTTTTGAAGTAAAGTCGGCAATGCGGACAGGAGCAGAAGTAGAGTCTTTAGCATCTTCGCTGGCAATAGCATTGAGCAAGAGGGCATTTTCTTTAACAGTTGGTGCAAAAGGTCCAATCTGGTCTAGAGAGCTACCAAAGGCAATGAGGCCGAAACGAGAAACGGTTCCGTAGGTTGGCTTGAGACCAACAATCCCGTTGAAGGCAGCAGGTTGGCGGATGGAACCACCAGTATCAGAACCAAGTGACAAGCGGACTTGCCCTGAAGCTACAGCTGCAGCAGAACCGCTTGATGAACCACCAGGAACCTTGCTGTGATCCCAAGCATTTTTAGTCGCTCCGTAGTGGGAAGTTTCACCTGAACCACCCATGGCAAACTCGTCCATGTTGGTTTTTCCAACAACGATCATGCCCTTAGATTTTGCATTGGCAACAGCTGTCGCATCAAAGATTGGCTCGTAGTTGTAGAGCATTTTTGAGGCAGCAGTTGTAAGGATACCGTCGGTAGAGATATTATCCTTAACAGCCAGTGGGATTCCAGAAAGGACATTATCCGCGTCAATTCCAGCTTCATCAATAGCTTTAGCTTGTGCAAGGGCTTGCTCTTCAGCGATAGTGACAAAAGCATTGATAGTTTTCTCGCGAGACTTGATATCTTCAAGCGTTGCTTGGGTCAATTCAGTTGCAGAAATTTCCTTAGAGACAAGGAGGTTGTGTAAGTCTTCAATCGTTTTGTTATTAAAAGTCATTAGGCATCTCCTCCATCATCTAGGATAGCTGGTACCTTGATATAGTAGTTTTCTTTTTCAGGTACGTTTTTAAACAAGCGGTCACGGTCTGTTCCTTCTTCGGCCACATCAGGGCGGAGTACGGTCTTGCGGTCAGCCATGGTTGTAGTAGGTGCGACACCAGTTGTGTCGACTTCGCCCAGCAATTCAACCATGTCAACAATTTTAGACAAGGTTGTCGCAAAGGCAGCAGTTTCTTCTTCAGAGAATTTTAATTTTGAAAGATTGGCAACGTGTGTTACCTCTTCTTGCGTAATTTTCATCTTGCATCCTTTCGTGAAATGATGATTTTTAGTCTGTTCTATTTTACCATATTTTCCTATAAATAAGGGAGCCAAACTGAAAAGAAATAGAAATTGAAAAATCGCTTTTAATTCGCTATAATGGTTAAACTAGAGAATAGAAAAAATAAGAGTTAGGATAGAAATATGTTCCATCAATTTATCACCAAATCTCAGACGGTTCCTCCTCCCATTTCGCTCTTTTGGTATGGGACTATGATGATCCTATTAGTTCTTTGTATTTATGGAGCGCTTGTTTATCACAAAAATCCGAAATTTGTCCGCTTGTTTAAGGGGATTCAGATCCTCCAGTTGCTAGCCCTATATAGTTGGTATGTTGGCTTTGGAATTCCCTTTTCTAATAGCCTTCCATTTTACCATTGCCGTTTAGCCATGTTTGCGGTAGTTTTCTTGCCAGATAAATGGCGGAGCAAGCAATATTTTGCCCTCTTAGGAGCAAGTGGAGCGGTCTTTGCTTTGGTTTACCCTGTTTTTGATCCCTATGATTTCCCCCATATCACCAGTTTTTCATTTTTGATTGGGCACTATGCCCTTCTAGTGAATTCCTTAGTTTACTTGATGAATCACTATGATAAGACCTTGCTCAAGAAATATATGATTGTAGCCTATACCTTTATTCTCAACCTCTTTCTAGTTGGGGTTAATCAGGTGACGGGTGGAAATTATGGTTTGTTAAACAAGACACCTTTTATTCCGGATGCACCCCTGTGGTTAAAATATCTTCTTGTGTCCGTCATTCTCTCACTGGCTCTGGTTCTCTTTGATATCTTGTTCAAGAAACGGTGGAAAAAGAGAAATCAGGTGAAATCTGTGCTCTAGCTCGCCTTTTCATCGGATGAGCAATTGAAAAACTCCCCAAAATCCGCTATAATGGAGAGTTGAAAGGAATGGTAAAATCCAATGTAAACATCATTCTTAGCTACTGAAACAACTAAAATAGAAAATCAAAGAAAGAGAACTTATGACTATTCAAGAAGAAATCAAGAAACGCCGTACCTTTGCCATCATCTCCCACCCGGACGCGGGTAAGACAACCATTACGGAGCAGTTGCTCTATTTTGGGGGCGAGATTCGTGAGGCTGGTACTGTAAAAGGGAAGAAAACAGGGACTTTTGCCAAATCTGACTGGATGGATATCGAGAAACAACGTGGGATTTCGGTCACGTCATCTGTTATGCAGTTTGACTATGATGGCAAGCGCGTGAACATCCTCGACACACCAGGACACGAGGACTTCTCAGAAGATACTTATCGTACCTTGATGGCGGTGGATGCTGCCGTCATGGTCGTGGACTCTGCCAAGGGTATCGAGGCCCAAACCAAGAAATTGTTTGAGGTTGTCAAGCACCGTGGAATTCCAGTCTTTACCTTTATGAACAAGCTGGACCGTGACGGTCGTGAGCCACTGGACCTCTTGCAAGAACTAGAAGAAGTCCTAGGTATTGCGAGCTATCCTATGAACTGGCCAATCGGGATGGGGAAAGCCTTTGAAGGCTTGTATGACCTTTATAACCAACGCTTGGAGCTCTATAAAGGGGATGAACGTTTTGCCAGTCTGGAAGAAGGGGATAAGCTCTTTGGAAGCAATCCTTTCTACGCTCAGGTTAAGGACGATATCGAACTGTTGCAAGAAGCAGGAAATGAATTTTCAGAAGAAGCTATTCTTGCAGGAGAACTGACTCCGGTCTTCTTTGGTTCAGCCCTCACTAACTTTGGGGTGCAGACCTTCCTTGAGACCTTCCTTAAGTTTGCTCCAGAACCACATGGTCACAAGAAAACAGATGGCGAAATTGTGGACCCTTATGACAAGGATTTCTCAGGATTTGTCTTTAAAATCCAAGCCAACATGGACCCTCGTCACCGTGACCGTATCGCCTTTGTTCGTATCGTATCAGGTGAATTCGAGCGTGGAATGAGTGTCAATCTGCCTCGTACTGGGAAGACTGCCAAGCTTTCTAATGTCACCCAGTTTATGGCAGAAAGTCGTGAGAATGTGACCAATGCCGTAGCAGGTGATATCATCGGGGTTTACGATACCGGTACTTATCAGGTTGGAGACACCTTGACGGTTGGAAAAAACAAGTTTGAATTTGAACCACTGCCAACCTTTACACCTGAGATTTTCATGAAAGTTTCTGCTAAGAACGTCATGAAGCAAAAATCTTTCCACAAGGGGATTGAGCAATTGGTGCAAGAAGGAGCCATTCAGCTTTACAAGAATTACCAAACTGGTGAGTACATGCTAGGAGCTGTCGGACAACTCCAGTTTGAAGTCTTTAAGCACCGCATGGAAGGCGAGTACAATGCAGAAGTGGTCATGAGCCCGATGGGTAAAAAGACCGTTCGTTGGATCAAGCCTGAGGACTTGGATGAGCGGATGTCGTCAAGCCGCAATATCTTGGCCAAGGACCGTTTCGACCAGCCAGTCTTCCTCTTTGAAAATGACTTTGCCCTTCGCTGGTTTGCGGACAAGTATCCAGACGTAGAGTTGGAGGAAAAGATGTAACTCAGCACCAACAATTGGAACTAAAGTTCCTAATTGTTGGACGCTAGTCGCTATTTGGCGAACTAGCTAACTGCCTTACTAACTACGTTTGGCAAATAGAATCGATTTGCCAAACTCCGTGTCGTAGTGTAAAATCGGCTTACCTAAACGCTTCACTAGGAATAATCCACGAATATTATCGATTCGTGGATTTTTCCGTCGTAACCACGTTTTACAAATGAAATCGATTTGTAAAACTCAGTGTCGTAATCTAACAATCGGTAACTGCTATGGCGGCTTACCTAAACGCTTCACTAGAAAAAGTCCATGAATGGTTTCGATTCGTGGATTTTTTGTTTGAATGTATAAACGGCCACCCTCGAGGTGGTCTTTTATTGTTTTCCAAACGCTAGTCCATGGGGTTTATGGTATACTAGTAGGACAGTTTATCTATGGGATGAGAGACTGTTTTTATGCAAGTCAAAAGGGGAAGGTCAGAAATGTGCACCTTTTCTTGAAAGAAACTAGAAAGAGAAAGAGATGTTTTTAGGAAGACGTCGGATATTTTTTAACCAATACTATGACAAGGCGATTTATTATGATCGCAAAACCCACGAACTTTTGGAGGCACCAAAGAGCAAGCTCTTGGATACAGAAAAGTCTAGCAAGATGAATCGCCATATCCCCCTAATGGTAGTCCTCTTGTTATCAAGTGGTAGTGGGTTGATTTCCTTCTTCCGCTTGTTTATACAAGGAACCTATACCATGTCTACCTTCTGGAGTGTTCTTCTCATTTGGCTAGGGCAGTTTGCTTTCATCACTATCCTTGTTGAACGCGCCTTGTATCGAAATGTCAACAGGGCTCAGGTGACTACTAAAACTATCTGTCTGGCGCTTATGGAAAAGTCAGAGGAAACAAAGGAAGCTGAGGCGGAGATGAGTGAAAAAGATAGTCGCAATGCTACTCGCTGGATAAGAGCATTGCTTTCTCTAGTTCCCTTGGTTGGATTTTTCTACGCCTATAATTTTATTTGGAATTACCAAGAGAGGTTGGGCACTCCCATCGGAGGAGAGATTGTCAAGATTGTCCTAACAGGACTTTTATTAGGCTTGACATTTGTTCTTTATAACCAAAACAATTTACCCAGAATATTTGATATCCTGGACCGCTTTTATGCTAGAAAACTCAGCCTCATCTGTCGAGCAGACGACAATCCAGATGTCTATCTGGAAGTGAGTATGGGGACGGATGAAGAATTTGTCATCAAGGAAGTGCAAAAGGATTAGGATCCGTTTTTGAAAGAGTGAGATAGAAAGAGGTAGAGTATGTTTTTTCTGAGACGTCGTCGGGTTTTTATCGGAGAATGCGATGGTCAGGCGGTTTACTATGACCAAAAGACTGGGGAGGCCTTGGCTGCTCCAAAGAGTGTCTTGCTCAATACGGAAGGTGCTTATAAGACCAATGCTTACATTCCTGAAATGGTTATTTTTCTGATGGCAGGTGGACCTGGTCTCTATGGCCTCCTTTCAGCCTTGGATATTGGTGTCTATAACTGGACCAGTTTGAGCTATGTTTTACTATTGTGGCTGGCTGAGTTTCTATTGTTTACCGCTATTCTTGAGCGAGGACTTTATAAAAATGTGCGCAAGGCTCAGCCAACAACGGAGAAGGTGTTTTACTACGCAGTGTCACATAATTTGATGGTGAGGGACGAACACTTTGATCCAGCTGAGGCATCTGCTACGATCTATCGAATCACTCGTTACATCATACTTGCCTTTGTTATCTATCTTTTGTATGTTTTTTACGACTGCACTCAAAAATTTGGACAACCGATCGAACGAGGCTATGATTTTTGGGGAGCAGGTATAATGTTCTTTGCGCTCTTTCTGTTTTATAACCAAAACAATCCCGTTCGTTTTGTGAAGATTATGAAGCTATATAGCCAAGGGAAAATCTTGTTCAAGAAAGAACCGGAGAACGAAACGTGTAACTAGGTGTTAGGGAACAGTCAAATCCCAGAAAGTGAGTGCTGTATCTTGAACGAAGCGAGGAGTAGTTGCTACGATAGTTGCTATGTGATGGCCTCCTCAAATGGAAGATTCTCAAGAATATACGGCATTCTGCCAGATGAAATTTGGAGATAAAAAATGAAAGACATCCGTATTTTCGGTGCCGACTTTGAAAGAAGTAAGCGCATTGTGACCCAGGGGGATTTTGCTCTGACCGCAGGTATGCCCAACCCCATTCATATGGGTATCATCAACCGCCTCTTTACAGTGATTATTCTTGGATTTTGCTTTTCAGGGATTCTGATCTATGGCGTATTAATCGGGATACCAGAGTTTATAGGTGTAGATAGTGATGTTAAGGTCATTTCCCTGGAAGCAGGATTGCTGATTCATAACATGAGTAGCTTTCTTAAGCCCTTTAATCTGACGGTATATGCGATATCCTATCTAGGAATGGTGCTTGTTTTTTGGCCCAAAAAACGTTTGACTAGCCAGCTTTGGACCTACTTTCCTTTCTATTTCACCATGTCCATTTGCGCTTTCATATCAGGACTGTACTTTGCCAGTGCAGTGGCCTATGATGCCTATACATGCCTGGGTTTCTGGCTTGAGCTTGGGATAGGCATAGCCCTCTTTCTCCGGATTATCCTCAATAGCATCCAGAATCTCAATCGCAGACTAAATGATCAAGAGGAAAAGTCAATCCTTAAGCAGCTAGTCAGGATTCTCACTGGAACCACGGCAGTTCTCTTTCCAGTGTCGCTGGTCTATCATCTGCTATATCAAATCCCCCTTCAGTGGTATTTCTATATTTTGGGTTTGTTTTTGCCAGTTTGGTTTGTCATTGGAGCTCATTTTATCGCCTTTATGATCAATGTCCATATCTTTCAAGCCTACTATATCCACAAATACCCAGAAGAGTATAAGGCTTATTTAAAGATATCAGACCGAGAATGGTACAGCAAACGATACTATAAAAAGCTGGTAAAAAGTGGACAGTTGCAGGAAGAGACAATGTGAGGAAATTGGTTTTCCTATATAAAATAGAGGTTATTTATGAAAATAAATGATGATGTTATTAAAAGTTTAATCTCGATTCCTTTTTTAAATGGAAGCAGAGAAACGACTGTTCCCATCAAACAGATAAAGAAACTGCAAGAAGCAGAGAAGAATATTAATAGTTTAAAATGGGAGAATTTTGTGTTAGAAAAAGATGGTGATTTTAGTGTGTATCTTTTTAAAAACCAGAGTGACATTTATAAACACTGGAATTCACTGGCAAATAATGCAAAAGAGGAAATAATTCCTGAAATTGAAGCACGATTAGATAACCTGGTCGGGGAAGGTAAACTAGTAGCATCCATGAAAGATCAGATTCTATTTGATATCATCGGCTTGGCTATCTACTTGACCATCAAAAAAGAGGTGCCCCAAGTTGAGTCAAGATTTTTCGATGATTTGTATGCCTTATATCAAGCAGGCTACATTCCTTGCGGATATGCGGGTGGACAATATAAAGTCTTCTAGCTTGTTGGATTGTTATGAAAGTCAATCTAACTGTTGAAACAGTCTGTGAATTTTTAGGTATGGCTAGTCTTGATAGAGATTTAGGTTCTACAGAAGATATCCCTGTTTTGATGATTCTAAGGGGAATGGTCAAACAATTTTCCTCCAAATGCAAAACACAAGAACCTCAGAGGAATTCTCTGAGGTTCTTTGCGTTCTAGTTTCCATATTTCTGATAAAAATCGACCTTAACCTGGATAAAGGTTTCAGCTTCGCGTAATAGTTGCAGGAGGGTAGCACGGGTTTCAAACTCCTCACGTGTTTTCGGGAGATTCCGATTGCGGAAGACTTGCAGATAGCGTTCGATGTCATCAAGTAGGTCATGAGCAGGATTGGTCTGACTTAGCTGAGCAGCAATCTTAGAAAAGAGCTGGGCCAAGATCAAACTCTCACTTGCGGCCAGATGACAGGTATTGATCTGCTGGGCCATATTTCGCAGGATGCGACTTTGTCGCTGTCTCATCTCAAAGTAATGGATGTGGTAGTCCGTCTGGTGAAAGAGATGGTCCGAGTGATCCAAATAAACCAGTTTGAGAGCCTCATCGAGGAGCTTGTCTAATTGGTCAACGAGTTGGGCTTGATTGCGTCCGTCTCCTCTTGACAGATAGTATTTAAAACGAAGCAGGATGTCTTTTAACTTTTCTTCGACCTGAAGGTGGTAGCTTTGGATGGCTTTCTCACGAGAGGGCATATAAAGGTTGACCAATAGTGCAAAGCTTGTCCCGATGAGAAAGAGGAGCACTTCATTAAGCAAGAGATCTGGGGAAGTAGACTCCTGTACCAAGAGATGACCGACCAAGACACTGCTAGGTGTGATGCCGATTTCCCAGCCCATTTTGTAAGCAAGAGGGACATAGAGAGCCAGGTAGAGGCCCAGACTCCAGATGTGAAAGCCCGTCAGCTGAAAGGCTAGAACACCGATAGCGAGCGCTAGGAGCATGGAAAAGAGGCGGTTACGTGCTAATTTCAGCGTGCTTCTGCGCGTGTCGGAGAGGCTTAAGAGAGCGATGATTCCAGCTGAAACTGCTGATGATAAATCTAAAAAATAAGCGAGAAAACAAGCGAGACAGGTCGCTAAGACCAGTTTGGTCGTACGTTGAGTGAGGGACATGAAAATTTCCTAAACTAATAGAGTCAAGTGTTTAACGAGGAGTCGGAGACTAGGGGCGAAGTTTTCGGTTTGTAGCATACTCGGCAACCGCTGTAAAGAGGACATCTGTTGAAGAGTTCAGGGCTGTTTCGCAGGAGTCTTGAACGACTCCGATCACAAAACCGACTCCGACAACTTGCATAGCCAAGTCGTTGGAAATCCCAAAGAGGCTACAAGCGACAGGAATGAGGAGAAGGGATCCCCCAGCGATTCCAGAGGCTCCGCAGGCAGAAATGGCAGCCACGACACTGAGCACAAATGCGGTTCCAAAGTCTACCGAGATTCCGAGTGTGTTGACGGCAGCTAGAGTCAGGACATTTATGGTAACAGCAGCGCCAGCCATATTGATGGTCGAACCAAGCGGGATGGAGACAGAGTAGGTGTCAGGATTCAGTCCCAAGTCTTGGCAGAGTTTCATATTGACAGGGATATTGGCGGCAGAGCTACGAGTGAAAAAGGCTGTAATACCACTGACACGTAGACATTTCAAAACAAGGGGATAGGGATTTTTCTTCATAAAGAGAAAGGCGATGAGCGGGTTGATGATGAGAGCAACAAAGGCCATGGTAGCAATCAAGAGTCCTAGGAGGACACCGTAGTTAGCCAGACTGGCAATACCCTTGTCTGAGATGGTCTTAAACACCAAGCCTAAAATTCCAAAAGGAGCTAGATTGATAATCCATTCCACGATTTTAGAGGTGACATCCGCCATGGTTTTCAGTAATTCTTTACTGTGTTTACTTGCCTCTCTCATAGCCAAGCCAAAGATGACTGCCCAAGAGAGAATCCCGATATAGTTGGCTTCAACAATAGCATTTAGAGGATTGTCCACCAGTTTGAGTAGGAGATTGCTGAGGACTTGACCGATACCGTCAGGAGCAGCAACTTCTGTATTTGCGCTGGTCAGGGTGATTTGCACAGGTAGTAAGAAACCAGCTAGAACAGCCACCAATGCAGCGGCAAAGGTTCCAAGCAAGTATAGGAAAATAACAGTCTTCATATTGGTGTTTTGTCCCTTTTGGTGTTGGGAAAGGGCATTGGCAACAAGGGCAAAAACCAAAATAGGAGCGATGGCTTTCAGTCCGCCTACAAAGAGGTCTCCAAGCAGACCGATTCCTGTAAGGTTTGGAAAGAGCATCCCCAATGTAGCTCCAAAAATCATTCCAATAAGGATTCGTTTGATGAGGCTTGCCTTGGTCCAGGCTCTAATGATTCGTTTCATAGCAGTCTCCTTCAAATGTATTGTTTATAATTATAGTATAAATATGCCATAGAGGCAAGTGATATTATGAAAATAGAGATGATAATTGAATAATTATGAAAGAAAAGAGAAGGACGATTTTATGGTATAATAGGAAAAAGGAGTTTTATATGCAAGATTTTTTTCAACGCTATTTTGATAAACTTGACTTAACAACTATTTTAGAGAATCTCTTGACCAAGGTGATTTCTCTTTTGATTTTGTTTTTACTATTTTATATAGCTAAAAAGATGCTTCATGCGACTGTACGAAAGATTGTCAAGCCCTCACTTAAATTTTCCAATCGAGATGCAGGAAGACAAAAAACCATCTCGCGTTTGCTGGAGAATGTCTTTAACTACATTCTGTATTTCTTCTTGCTCTACTGTATCCTGTCTATTTTAGGACTGCCAGTTTCTAGCCTCCTTGCCGGTGCGGGGATTGCTGGGGTGGCCATTGGTATGGGGGCGCAAGGCTTTCTATCCGATGTCATTAATGGCTTCTTCATCCTTTTTGAACGCCAGCTTGATGTGGGTGATGAAGTCGTTCTCACAAATGGACCGATTACCGTTTCTGGAAAGGTCGTTAGCGTAGGAATCCGTACAACGCAACTGCGAGGTGACGATCAAGCCCTTCACTTTGTTCCCAATCGCAATATCACCGTCGTCAGCAATCTATCTCGTACTGAATAGGCCGGCTATTTTAGCAGATTTATGGTACAATAGAAGGAGTTTGGTAAAGGAGAGAGTATGCTATTTGTAGAGAAAAAATTAGGTCACGATTGTACATGGATAGACCTTGATGTGGACAAGATTAAAAACATGGAAGACCTTTCGGATGTCTATGGATTGGACAAAGAAACTATCGAGTATGCTCTGGATAGAAATGAGCGTGCCCACATGGACTATCACCGTGAAACGGGAACGGTCACCTTCATTTATAATGTTCTTGATTTAGAAAAAGACAAAGAATATTATGAAGCGATTCCGATGACCTTTATCGTTGAAAAACAACGGCTGATCACAATTAGCAATCACAAGAATAGTTATGTGATTAAACGTATGGCAACCTATCTTGAAAGCCATGAAGTTGTTTCAATCTACAAATTTCTTTTTGCCAGTTTAGAGATTATAAGCAATGCTTATTATCCAGTTATTGAAGAGATGGATAAAAGTAAGGATGAAATCAGTGCACTTCTTCGTCAAAAAACAACTAAAAAGAATCTTTTTGCCCTCTCTGACTTGGAAACTGGTATGGTTTACCTGACAGCTGCTGCCAAACAAAATCGTCTCCTCTTGGAACACATCCAAGGGCATGCTCTTTATCGCAATTTTAATGAGGTAGAAAGAGAGCAGTTTGACGATGCCATGATTGAAGCGCACCAGTTGGTTTCGATGACAGACTTGATTTCTCAAGTTTTGCAACAACTCTCAGCCTCTTACAACAACATCCTGAATAATAATCTAAATGATAATTTGACAACTTTGACAATTATCTCAGTCTTGCTAGCTATCCTTGCGGTTATTACAGGATTCTTCGGAATGAATGTTCCCTTACCGTTTGCAGATGAACCAAATGCTTGGATTTATATTTTGATAGCTAGTCTCATTTTATGGGTAGTCTTAGCCCAATATTTAAAGAATATTGCTAGAAATTAAAAAGAAAAGGAGCCAGAATGGCGATTGAAAATTATATGCCAGATTTTGCTGTGGAAGCAGTTTATGATCTGACAGTCCCAAGCCTGCAAGCGCAGGGAATCAAGGCTGTTTTGGTCGATCTGGATAATACCCTCATTGCTTGGAACAACCCTGATGGGACGCCAGAGATGAAGCAATGGCTACATGATCTCCGTGACGCGGGCATTCGCATCATCGTGGTCTCAAATAACACCAAAAAACGAGTTCAACGAGCAGTTGAAAAGTTTGGGATTGATTACATTTATTGGGCTCTGAAGCCCTTCACATTTGGGATTGACCGTGCCATGAAGGAATTTCACTATGAGAAAAATGAAGTGGTCATGGTCGGCGACCAACTCATGACAGACATACGAGCAGCGCATCGTGCAGGCATCCGCTCAATTTTAGTCAAACCCTTGGTCCAACACGACTCTATTAAAACGCAGATTAACCGGGCTCGCGAACGCCGTGTCATGAAGCAAATTACTGAAAAGTACGGACCGATTACATATAAAAAAGGAATCTAACTATGGAAGAAATTCTCTGTATTGGTTGTGGAGCAACCATTCAGACGACAGACAAGGCTGGTCTTGGTTTCACTCCCCAGTCGGCACTTGAAAAAGGCTTGGAGACTGGTGAAGTCTATTGTCAACGTTGTTTCCGTCTCCGTCACTACAATGAAATTACAGATGTCCAGTTGACGGACGATGATTTCCTCAAACTCTTGCACGAGGTGGGAGACAGTGATGCTTTGGTAGTCAATGTCATTGATATCTTTGACTTCAATGGATCAGTTATCCCAGGCTTGCCACGTTTTGTATCGGGCAATGATGTCCTCTTGGTTGGAAATAAGAAAGATATCCTGCCCAAGTCAGTTAAACCGGGCAAGATTAGCCAGTGGCTCATGGAACGTGCCCACGAAGAAGGTCTTCGCCCTGTGGATGTCGTCCTGACTTCGGCTCAGAATAAGCATGCTATTAAGGAAGTCATTGACAAGATTGAACACTACCGTAAGGGACGCGATGTCTATGTAGTTGGGGTAACCAACGTTGGAAAATCAACCCTTATCAATGCTATTATCCAAGAAATTACGGGCGACCAAAATGTCATTACGACTTCGCGTTTCCCAGGGACAACCTTGGACAAGATTGAGATTCCGCTTGACGACGGATCTTATATCTACGATACACCGGGAATTATTCATCGCCACCAGATGGCTCACTACTTGACGGCTAAAAACCTCAAGTATGTCAGCCCTAAAAAGGAAATCAAGCCCAAAACCTATCAGCTTAACCCTGAGCAAACCCTGTTTTTAGGTGGTCTTGGACGTTTTGACTTCATCTCAGGAGAAAAGCAAGGTTTTACAGCCTTCTTTGACAATGAACTCAAATTGCATCGTACCAAGCTTGAAGGCGCTAGTGCTTTCTACGACAAGCACCTCGGAACCCTTTTGACGCCACCAAATAGCAAGGAAAAAGAGGAGTTTCCAAAACTAGTCCAGCATGTATTTACCATCAAGGATAAGACAGACCTGGTCATCTCAGGCCTAGGCTGGATCCGTGTAACAGGCACCGCCAAAGTCGCCGTCTGGGCACCAGAAGGCGTCGCCGTCGTCACACGAAAAGCAATTATTTAAACACAGAAAGGAAAGAGTTGTCTGGATTCGAGCGAGCTCTGCGAGCCTATAACGAATACTTTTCGCCGTGGTGTCAGTTGGTACAAGGAATTGTACCAACTGCGGAAAATTAGAGACCTTAGGCTCAAATTTTAGTCATGAAAGTCCGAAGGACTTTGCTGACGTCCGTCACCACTTCAGAAAAGTATTAAAAGAAACTCTTTTAAAGAAATTATGTCATTAACATCAAAACAACGTGCCTTCCTCAACAGCCAGGCACACACCCTCAAACCCATCATCCAAATTGGAAAAAATGGTCTCAACGACCAAATCAAGACCAGCGTTCGTCAAGCTCTTGACGCGCGTGAATTGATTAAGATTACTCTCTTACAAAACACAGATGAAAACATCCACGAAGTAGCTGAAATTTTGGAAGAAGAAATCGGAGTGGATACTGTCCAAAAAATCGGACGCATCTTGATTTTGTATAAACAATCTAGCAAGAAAGAAAATCGCAAGATTTCCAAGAAAGTCAAAGAAATCTAAAACCTACTCCAAACAACTGTTTTTACAGAGAATTAAAGGAAGACGAGCCTATGGCAATCGAATTATTGACTCCCTTTACCAAGGTAGAGTTGGAGCCAGAAATCAAGGAGAAAAAACGCAAACAAGTCGGGATTTTAGGCGGAAATTTTAACCCTGTTCACAATGCCCATCTTGTTGTGGCGGACCAAGTACGACAACAGTTGGGACTAGATCAGGTCCTGCTTATGCCCGAATACCAACCACCTCATGTAGATAAAAAGGAAACCATTCCCGAGCACCATCGGCTCAAGATGCTTGAGTTGGCGATTGAGGGGATTGAAGGTCTGGACATTGAAACCATTGAGTTAGAGCGTAAGGGCATTTCCTACACCTACGACACCATGAAGATTTTGACAGAGCAACATCCAGATACGGATTATTACTTCATTATCGGGGCTGATATGGTGGACTATCTGCCTAAGTGGTACCGAATTGATGAGCTGGTCGACATGGTTCAGTTTGTAGGGGTTCAGCGTCCACGCTACAAGGCAGGGACTTCCTATCCAGTTATCTGGGTGGATGTGCCTCTCATGGACATCTCGTCCAGCATGGTGCGTGACTTCATTGCCCAAGGTCGGAAACCTAACTTTCTCCTACCTCAGCCAGTGCTAGACTACATCGAGAAGGAGGGGCTTTACTGATGGCATACCAAGACTATATCAACTGCTCCCGCGAGGCTTTGTTGAAAAAAATGGCAGAGCTTCTGCCTGAAAAACGTTTAACCCATTGTTTGGGGGTGGAGCGTGCAGCCATAGAGCTTGCGAAACGATTCGGAGTCGATACTGAGAAAGCGGGTCTAGCAGGCCTTCTTCACGACTATGCTAAAAAACTGTCAGATCAGGAATTTCTAGACTTGATTGACCGTTATCAGCTAAACCCTGACCTTAAAAACTGGGGCAATAATGTCTGGCATGGCATGGTTGGTATCTACAAGATTCAGGAAGATTTGGATTTGCATGATCCAGAAATCCTGCGAGCTATTGAAATCCATACAGTCGGTGCTGGTCAGATGAGCGACCTGGATAAAGTTGTCTACGTCGCAGACTATATCGAGCACAATCGTGCCTTTCCAGGAGTGGATGTGGCGCGTGAAATTGCAAGTTTGTCGCTCAATAAGGCAGTGGCTTATGAGACAGCTCGTACCGTGGAGCATTTAGCTCATCAGGGATTCCCCATCTATCCCCAAACCCTTGAAACCTATAACGCCTTTGTGCACTATTTGAAAGAGGACTAAATGAACGAAAAAGAATTACTAGAACTAGTCGTGAAAGCGGCGGATGAGAAACGTGCGGAGGATATCCTTGCACTTGATGTACAAGATTTGACCAGTGTGACTGACTACTTTGTCATCACGAGCTCGATGAATAGCCGTCAGTTGGATGCAATCGCTGATAACATTCGTGAAAAAGTAGCAGAAGCTGGTGTTAAAGGCAGCCATGTTGAAGGTGATGCAGCGGGAGGTTGGGTTCTACTAGACCTCGGTGGTGTCGTTGTGCATATCTTTTCAGAAGAAATGCGTGCCCACTATAACTTAGAGAAGCTATGGCATGAGGCGAGCTCAGTAGATTTATCTGAAACTCTGGCGTAGAAGATGACTTGAATTTCGGCTGGGAATTACTTTGAAATTCGACAATGTATTGAGGTTATTCTTGTTTTCTGAGTGAGAAAGTGAGAAATTACCGAGACTTTCCGTTGTGATAAAACTTCTTGAAACAAAAATGTTTCAAGAAGTCGGGAGTTTTGAGACCTTAGGCTCAAAACTAAGTCTTGGAACTTCGAAGAAGCTCGCAGACGTCCGAAATCACCTAAGGAAAGTCTTAAAAAGACTTTGTCTTCAATCGAACTCAGTTGCACTCAACTGGGTTTTATTTGCTTATTTTAGAAAAAATGGATAGAAAGGTGAGGGCGACGTGTTTGGTTGATCTTGAAATTGAACACGAGCTAAAAGCTGTGAGAAAAAGAGGAACTTCCTTTGTATCTGACGCTACGTCGGTAAGATGCCTATTTTCTCTTAGCTTTTAACGCTCTTTGTATCTTAATTATGGCGACATATGAAACCTTTGCGGCTGTTTACGATGCTGTGATGGACGATAGTTTATACGACAAATGGACGGATTTTTCTCTGCGTCATTTGCCTAAGACCAAGGAGAGAAAGAAACTCTTGGAGCTGGCTTGTGGGACAGGCATCCAGTCTGTTCGATTTTCTCAGGCTGGTTTTGATGTGACGGGACTTGATTTAAGCGCAGATATGCTGAAGATTGCGGAGAAGAGAGCTGCTTCAGCCAAGCAAAAGATTGATTTTATTGAAGGCAACATGCTGGATTTGTCCAAAGCAGGGAAATATGATTTTGTCACTTGTTATTCGGACTCGATCTGTTACATGCAGGATGAGGTGGAGGTAGGGGACGTATTTAAGGAAGTGTATAATGTCCTCAACGAAGACGGAGTTTTCATCTTTGATGTGCATTCGACCTACCAGACTGATGAGGTTTTTCCAGGCTATTCCTACCATGAAAATGCGGAAGATTTTGCCATGCTTTGGGACACCTATGAGGACGAAGCTCCTCACTCCATCGTGCATGAGTTGACTTTCTTTATCAAGGAGGCTGATGGGTCCTTTAGTCGCCACGATGAAGTGCATGAGGAGCGGACTTATGAGGTTCTGACCTATGATATTTTGCTGGAACAAGCTGGCTTCAAGTCTTTCAAACTCTATGCGGACTTTGAGGACAAGGAACCAACAGAAACTAGCACCCGTTGGTTTTTTGTCGCGCAGAAGTAGGAGATTTCTATGACCATCACAGGTATTATCGCGGAGTTCAATCCTTTTCATAATGGCCACAAATACCTGCTGGATCAGGCTGAAGGGCTGAAAATTGTTGCCATGTCTGGGAACTTCATGCAAAGAGGAGAGCCGGCTATCGTGGACAAGTGGACACGAGCTCAGATGGCGCTAGAGAATGGAGCAGACCTGGTAGTGGAATTGCCCTTTTTAGTCAGTGTTCAGGCGGCGGATTTCTTTGGCCAAGGGGCTGTTGATATCTTAGCTTGCTTGGGGATTGATACCTTAGCCTTTGGGACGGAGGAAGTTCTGGACTATCAGAAAATTGCTGACTTATACACAGAGCAAGGTGCTGAGATGGAGAGTTTTGTGGAAAATCTACCTGATTCCCTATCTTATCCCCAGAAAACCCAAGCTATGTGGCAAGAATTTGCAGATCTAGATTTTTCAGGCAATACGCCTAATCATGTCCTTGCTCTGGCCTATACCAAGGCGGTTGCAGGACGCAACATCAAACTGCATCCGATTCAGCGTCAGGGAGCGGGGTATCATTCTGTGGACAAAGATGTGGACTTCGCCTCGGCAACAGCTCTCCGTCAGCATCAATCAGACCAAGATTTCTTAGAACGCTTTATGCCTTCTGTTGCCCTCTTTGAGCAGGCGTGTAAGGTGAGCTGGGATGACTATTTTCCCTTGCTCCGCTATCAAATCTTGTCAAATCCAGCCCTAACCACCATCTATCAGGTCAATCAAGAAATGGCTGTGCGCATCAAGGATGCCATCAAGACAGCTCAGACTGTTGATGAATTGGTCGAGGCAGTTGCGACCAAACGCTATACCAAGGCGCGTGTCAGACGCCTCTTGACCTATATCCTAGTGCAGGCCAGAGAAAGCGAATTGCCAGAAGCCATTCATGTCCTTGGCTTTACCGAAAAAGGCAGACAACATCTCAAGTCTCTGAAAGACCAAGTCCATCTAGTCAGCCGAATTGGTAAAGAACCTTGGGATACCATGACCCAAAAGGCGGATCAGATCTACCAACTAGGACAGCCAAGTATAGCAGAACAGAATTTTGGTAAAGTACCGATTATGAGTGAATCAAACTAAGTCTACTGAAAGGTAGACTTTTTGAGATTTTTTCGAATAAATAGATAGAAAAGAAAAAATCTTGTACAAGTTCCTGACAATTTCTTTCTTTTTGTGTATAATAGTGGAAAAGAGGTAAAATGAGGTATGGTTATGGAAGCAGTTCTTTATTCAACATTCCGAAATCATTTAAAAGACTACATGAAGAAGGTAAACGATGAATTTGAGCCTTTGACGGTGGTCAATAAAAATCCTGATGAGGATATTGTTGTCCTTTCAAAGAGCGAGTGGGATAGTATTCAGGAAACCCTGAGAATCGCTCAAAACAAGGAACTTTCTGATAAGGTTTTGCGAGGAATGGCTCAAGTTCGTGCTGGAAGCACTCAGGTACATGTGATTGAGGAGTGAGAAATGCTGCTCAAGTTTACAGAAGATGCCTGGGCAGATTACTGCTATTGGCAAAACCAAGATAAGAAGACATTAAAAAGGATCAATAAATTAATCAAGGATATTCAACGCGATCCTTTTGTAGGAATGGGGAAACCAGAACCGCTCAAGTATGATTATCAAGGAGCTTGGTCACGTCGCATTGATGCAGAAAATCGCTTGATTTATATGATAGATGGAGATAGCGTGGCTTTCTTGTCCTTTAAAGATCATTACTAAGTCTATTGAAAGGTAGGCTTTTTTATTGTATGTTTTAATGAAAATGTCATTTTTAAGAGTTAGAAAGTTTGTTTGGCGATTTCAGAACTTTCTCCTAAAATTCACACAAAACTCTTCAATTTGGGTTTGTGAAAATCGGTTTTTTATGATAGAATATTAAGGAATGTATGTCATTCGATAAACAAATTTAATGAGGTAAAAACATGGAAATCATGACACTTGCGATTGCTGTTTTTGCCGTCATCATTGGTTTAGTCATTGGATATGTCAGCATCTCAGCTAAGATGAAATCATCTCAAGAAGCTGCAGAGTTGATGCTTCTAAATGCTGAACAAGAAGCAACTAATTTACGAGGACAAGCTGAGCGCGAAGCGGATTTATTACTAAATGAAGCCAAGAGCGAAAGCAAGTCTCTTAAAAAAGAAGCACTATTGGAGGCCAAAGAGGAAGCCAGAAAATACCGTGAAGAAGTGGACGCTGAATTTAAGTCAGAACGTCAGGAGCTCAAGCAAATTGAAAGTCGTTTGACGGAGAGAGCTGCGAGCCTTGACCGCAAAGACGACAATTTGACGAACAAAGAAAAAACACTTGAACAAAAAGAACAAAGTATTTCTGATAGAGCAAAAAACCTTGATGCACGTGAAGAGCAATTAGAGGAAGTCGAAAGACAAAAAGAAGCTGAACTTGAACGTATCGGTTCCCTTTCCCAAACTGAGGCTCGAGATATTATCTTGGCTCAGACAGAGGAAAACTTGACTAAGGAAATTGCTAGCCGCATTCGTGAGGCTGAGCAAGAAGTGAAGGAACGTTCAGACAAGATTGCGAAAGATATCTTGGTTCAGGCTATGCAGCGTATCGCTGGTGAGTATGTAGCGGAGTCAACAAACTCTACAGTTCACCTACCAGACGATACCATGAAGGGACGCATTATCGGTCGTGAAGGACGCAATATTCGTACCTTTGAAAGTTTGACAGGGGTTGATGTCATCATTGACGACACGCCAGAAGTGGTAACCTTGTCAGGATTTGATCCGATTCGTCGTGAGATTGCTCGTATGACCATGGAAATGTTGCTCAAAGATGGCCGTATCCACCCAGCTCGTATCGAGGAGTTGGTTGAGAAAAACCGTCAAGAGATTGACAATAAGATCCGTGAATACGGTGAGGCTGCTGCCTATGAGATTGGTGCGCCAAACCTCCATCCAGACTTGATGAAGATCATGGGACGCTTGCAGTTCCGTACTTCTTATGGACAAAATGTCTTGCGTCATTCGATTGAGGTTGCTAAGTTATCTGGTATCATCGCCAGTGAACTTGGTGAAAATGCAGCTCTTGCCCGTCGTGCTGGATTCCTTCACGACATCGGGAAAGCTATTGACCGCGAGGTTGAAGGTAGCCACGTTGAGATTGGTACGGAATTGGCACGCAAGTACAAGGAACACCCAGTTGTGGTGAATACGATTGCTAGCCACCACGGCGATGTGGAAGCCGAAAGCGTCATTGCAGTGATCGTTGCTGCAGCAGATGCCTTGAGTGCAGCGCGTCCAGGTGCTCGTAGTGAATCTCTTGAAAGCTACATCAAGCGTCTCCATGATTTGGAAGAAATCGCCAATGGCTTTGAAGGAGTGCAAAATAGCTTTGCCCTTCAAGCAGGACGTGAAATCCGTATCATGGTTAATCCAGGACAAATCAAGGACGACAAAGTCACAATCTTGGCTCACAAAGTTCGTGAGAAAATTGAAAACAATCTCGATTACCCAGGAAATATCAAGGTAACCGTGATTCGCGAACTTCGTGCAGTAGATTATGCTAAATAAATAAGAAAGAGCAGTTGAAATATTACTGCTTTTTTGTTACACTAGATAGAAAGACTGTAGAAGGATAACTGACGCTATCATCAGTATCCGAGAGAAATTTTACTTTATTTCACAGACTAACTAAAGGAGACATAATGGCAGACCGAGGCTTGCTAATCGTTTTTTCTGGTCCTTCAGGAGTTGGGAAAGGAACGGTTAGAAGAGAGATTTTTGAGAGTTCTGAGAATCAATTTCAATACTCTGTATCGATGACGACACGTGCGCAACGTCCTGGCGAAGTGGACGGGGTGGACTATTTCTTCCGTACTCGTGAAGAGTTTGAAGAGCTGATCCGTCAAGGTCAGATGTTGGAATATGCAGAATATGTCGGTAACTACTATGGAACTCCTTTGACCTATGTCAATGAAACTCTGGACAAGGGAATCGATGTCTTTCTTGAGATTGAAGTTCAGGGAGCTCTTCAGGTTAAGAAAAAAGTTCCAGATGCTGTCTTTATCTTTCTAACGCCACCAGATTTGGATGAATTGCAAGATCGTTTGGTAGGTCGTGGAACAGATAGCGCTGAAGTGATTGCCCAACGAATCGAAAAAGCCAAGGAAGAAATTGCCCTCATGCGTGAGTATGATTATGCCATTGTCAACGATCAGGTGCCCCTCGCTGCTGAACGTGTCAAGCGTGTGATTGAAGCAGAACACTTCCGAGTGGACCGTGTCATTGGTCACTACCAGGAGATGTTGCCAAAATCTCCGACTACTCGATAAACTATAGGAAACAGGTACAAGCAAATGATGTTAAAACCCTCTATTGATACCTTGCTAGACAAGGTACCATCAAAATATTCACTCGTAATCTTGGAAGCAAAACGTGCCCATGAACTAGAAGCCGGTGCACCAGCAACTCAAGAGTTTAAGTCTGAAAAATCAACTCTTCGCGCTTTGGAAGAAATCGAGTCAGGCAATGTAACCATTCACCCAGATCCAGAAGGAAAACGTGAAGCGGTTCGTCTCCGTATCGAAGAAGAAAAACGCCACAAAGAAGAAGAAGAAAAGAAAATCAAAGAGCAAATCGCTAAAGAAAAAGAAGATGGTGAAAAAATTTAAGGTTGGGGGGACTCAATCTTATTTTTTCTATTGCAAGAATTTACTGACAAGAAGGAGGTGAGAAGATGGCTATAGCAAAGATTATCGTGGATGTTCCCCTGATGCAGACGGACCAGCCCTATAGTTACAAGGTTCCTGAGGAATTTGTAGACATGCTGGAAGTCGGTATGCGGGTCCATGTCCCCTTTGGTAAGGGCAATCGTTTGATCCAAGGTATTGTGCTTGGCCTGGAGTCCCAGTCGGATGAAGAGGTTGCTGATCAGGACTTGAAAGAGATTGCGGAAGTGCTGGATTTTTCCCCGGTTCTCACTCAAGAGCAACTCTGGCTGGCTGAGGAGTTACGCAAGTCTGTCTTTTCTTATAAAATCTCCATTCTAAAAGCCATGTTGCCGGGATTTTTAAACTCCAGTTATGATAAGATTCTCTATCCTCTGGAAGGCCTAAGTCAGGCAGACAAAGAGCGTCTGTTTGGTTCCGAAGATTCGCTAGCCTTTTCTTCTCTAAACCTTGCTAAACAGGCAGAAATGATGCGCTTGACCAGGAAAGGTCTGCTCCGCTTAGAATACCAGGCAGTCGATCAGAAGAAGGTCAAGACCCAGTCGTGGTATGAGGTCCATGTTGAGCAGTTAGAAGGTATTGAGATTTCTGCGCGTGCCAAGAAAAAGGCAGAGCTGAGAGACTATTTGCTTTCTCATCCCGAAAGTGCTCCTCTGGCTAGCTTGTTAGAATCCTACTCACGCGAGCAAGTCAACTTTTTTGTGGATCAAGGAGCTCTAAGCCTTGTCCACAAGGAAGTGCAACGTTCAGCTGCTTATTTTGAAGGCATTGAAGCAAGTAGACCTTTGGAGCTGAACCCAGAGCAAAGACAAGCTCGCGATGCTGTTATCAGTGCTATTGGCAGTCAGCAACCTCCTTTCCTCCTTCAAGGGATTACAGGAAGTGGGAAAACAGAGGTTTACTTACAGATCATCCAAGGAGCCTTGAATAAGGGTAAGACGGCTATTTTGCTGGTACCTGAGATTTCTCTGACGCCACAAATGACGGAGCGTTTTATTGCTCGTTTCGGCGAGAAAGTAGCCATCCTTCACTCAGGCCTGTCTAATGGTGAAAAGTACGATGAATGGCGCAAAGTGGAACGTGGAGATGCTCAAGTTGTTGTTGGAGCCAGATCAGCCATCTTTGCTCCTCTGAAAAATCTAGGTGTCATCATTATCGATGAAGAACATGAAGCCAGTTACAAGCAAGACAGCAATCCGCGTTATCATGCTAGAGAGGTCGCCATTCTACGGGCCCAGTACAATCAAGCGGCCCTGGTCCTTGGTTCGGCGACACCGAGCTTAGAGAGCCGTGCGCGTGCTGGAAAAGGGGTCTATCAACACTTACGTCTGACCCAACGGGCCAATCCTTTGGCTACGATTCCTGAGGTTCAAGTGATTGACTTTCGTGACTATATCGGGCAGAATGAGACATCAAACTTTACTCCTCCTTTGCTAGAAGCCATCCAAGACCGTTTGGATAAAAAAGAGCAGGTAGTCCTCATGCTCAACCGTCGGGGTTATTCTAGCTTTGTTATGTGTCGGGAGTGTGGGACGGTGGATACTTGTCCCAACTGCGATATTTCTCTGACTCTCCACATGGATACCAAGACCATGAACTGCCATTACTGTGGTTTTTCGAAGGGAATTCCTCATGTCTGTCCCAACTGTCAGAGCCGCAGTATTCGTTATTACGGGACGGGGACTCAGAAAGCCTATGATGAGCTGGCAGAACTCTTTCCTCAGGCCCGCATTCTGCGGATGGATGTGGATACGACCCGTAGGAAAGGAAGTCACCAAGCTCTTCTTGACCAGTTTGGTCGAGGGGAAGCGGATATCTTGCTGGGAACTCAGATGATTGCCAAGGGCTTGGATTTCCCAAATGTGACTCTGGTCGGAGTTCTTAATGCAGATACGGCCTTGAATCTGCCTGATTTCCGTTCTTCTGAGAGAACCTTCCAACTCTTAACCCAGGTGGCTGGTCGGGCAGGACGTGCGGAAAAAGCTGGGCAGGTCTTGATCCAGTCTTACAATCCTGATCATTATGCCATTCGTTTTGCCAAGGAACAGGATTATGAAGGTTTTTATGCCTATGAAATGAGTATCAGACGCCAACTTGGCTATCCGCCTTATTATTTCACTATTGGGATTACCCTCTCTCACAAGAAAGAAGAAGAGGTTGTCAAACGTGCCTATGAAGTTATGGGGATTTTGCGCTCAGGTTTATCGGAAACTAGTAAAATCCTTGGACCGACACCAAAACCCATTGCCCGCACCCACAACCTTTATCATTACCAGATTTTGATTAAATACCGTTTAGAAGATGAGCTGGGACCAACTCTCAATCGAGTTTTAGCCTTGACTCAAGAACGGGAAAATAGCGAGCTTCGTCTTAGTATTGACCACGAACCGCAGCAATTTTTATAAGAAGGAGAAGAAATGACAAAACTAATCTTTATGGGGACACCTGATTTTTCAGCGACAGTTTTGAAGGGGTTGTTATCAGACAACCGTTACGAGATTCTGGCTGTTGTGACTCAGCCAGACCGCGCTGTTGGCCGTAAAAAAGTGATCCAAGAAACCCCAGTCAAGCAGGCTGCCAAAGAAGCAGGTCTTCCCATTTACCAGCCTGAAAAATTATCTGGAAGTCCAGAGATGGAAGCCATTATGAATTTAGGAGCAGATGGGATTATCACTGCTGCTTTTGGGCAATTTCTCCCAAGTAAACTCCTTGATAGCATGGATTTTGCGGTCAATGTTCACGCTTCCCTTCTTCCCAAACACCGTGGTGGAGCCCCCATTCATTATGCCTTGATTCAAGGGGATGAGGAAGCTGGTGTGACCATTATGGAGATGGTTAAGGAGATGGATGCCGGTGATATGATTTCCCGTCGCAGTATTCCCATCACAGATGAGGACAATGTCGGCACCTTGTTTGAAAAATTAGCGATTGTTGGTCGTGATTTGCTTTTGGACACCCTTCCTGGTTATATTACTGGGGAGATCAAACCTGAACCACAAGATCCTAGTCAAGTCACTTTCTCGCCAAATATTAAGCCAGAAGAAGAGAAACTTGATTGGACTAAAACCAATCGCCAACTCTTCAACCAAATCCGTGGGATGAATCCATGGCCTGTTGCCCACACTTTTCTCAAGGGAGACCGCTTTAAGATTTATGAAGCCCTGCCAGTAGAAGGTCAGGGAAATCCAGGCGAGATCCTCTCTATTGGTAAGAAGGAATTGATCGTCGCTACGGCAGAAGGTGCTCTATCCCTCAAGCAAGTGCAGCCAGCTGGTAAACCTAAGATGGACATTTCTTCCTTCCTCAACGGAGTGGGACGGACATTGACTGTAGGAGAACGATTTGGTGACTAAAGTAGAAACGGCTAGAAATCTAGCTCTAGCAGTGTTAGAGGATGTTTTTGTCAACCAAGCATATTCAAATATTGCCTTAAATAAACACCTCAAGGGGAGTCAACTCTCAGTAGCAGACAAGGGTTTGGTGACAGAGATTGTCTACGGAACGGTAGCCCGCAAACTCACCTTAGAATGGTACCTGTCCCACTTTATTCAAGACCGAGACAAGCTAGATAACTGGCTCTATGTTCTTCTTCTCATGAGCGCCTACCAACTTCGGTATCTGGATAAGATTCCTAATCACGCTGTTGTTAATGAAGCGGTGGAACTAGCCAAAGCCCGTAAAAAAGGCAGTGAAAAAATGGTCAACGCTGTTCTTCGTCGTATCTTGCGAGAAGGGTGGCCAGATATTGCAACTATCAAACGCAAAAACAAGCGTGATTCCATTGCCTATTCTCTCCCAGTTTGGCTAGTGTCTAAGCTCAAGGAAGAATACGGCGAAGAGCGAGCCCAAGCCATCTTTGAAAGCCTCTTGGTGCGCAACAAAGCCAGCATCCGAGTGACCGACTTGAGTCGAAAAGAGGAAATCAAAGCCGTGTTAGAGGCGAGTGATTCACCTTTGGCTGTTTCTGGTTTGGTTAAGGAGCAGGGACACTTTGCAGGACATGATTTGTTCGCAGAAGGGGCTATAACCATCCAAGACGAGTCCAGTCAATTGGTTGCTCCGACTCTTGATCTGCAAGGCCATGAGCAGGTCCTGGATGCCTGTGCAGCTCCGGGTGGGAAAACAGCTCATATGGCTTCTTACCTCACATCTGGTAAGGTAACGGCTTTGGATCTTTATGATCATAAGTTGGACTTGATCCAAGAAAATGCGGAGCGTTTAGGTGTGGCAGAACGAGTGCAAACGCAAAAATTGGATGCCAGAAAAGTGCATGAGTTTTTTGAAAAGGACTCCTTTGATAAGATTTTAGTAGATGCTCCCTGTTCTGGGATTGGACTCTTGCGTCGTAAACCAGACATCAAATACAATAAAGAAACAGCAGATTTCACATCCTTACAGGAAATTCAGCTGGAAATATTAGGTAGTGTTTGTCAAACGCTACGAAAAGGTGGTATAATAACTTATAGTACCTGTACTATTGTCTCTGAGGAGAACTTTCAAGTCGTTGAGGCGTTTTTAGAAAGTCATCCCGAGTTCGAGCAGGTTAAACTAGAACACGAATGTAAAGATATCCTGAAAGATGGCTGCATCCTGATCACTCCAGAATTGTATGGAAGTGATGGATTCTTTATCAGCCAATTTCGCAAGATATCAGAATAGGAAGGAACTGACACAATGGAAATAGCATTATTAACAGATGTTGGTCAGAAACGGACAAATAATCAGGACTATGTCAATCACTTTGTCAACCGAGCAGGACGCACTATGATCATCTTGGCTGACGGGATGGGAGGACACCGTGCAGGAAATATCGCTAGTGAGATGGCGGTAACAGACCTTGGTGTGGCTTGGGTAGATACCCAAATTGACTCAGTCAATGAAGTTCGTGAGTGGTTTGCCCACTACCTGGAGATTGAAAATCAAAAAATTCATCAACTAGGTCAGGACGAAGCCTACAGAGGTATGGGAACAACGCTAGAAGCTGTCGCGTTTATTGACAACCAAGCCATCTATGCTCACATTGGAGATTCTCGTATCGGTTTGATTCGTGGAGAAGAATACCACCAGTTGACAAGTGACCATTCCTTGGTCAACGAATTGCTCAAGGCTGGTCAATTGACTCCAGAAGAAGCAGAAACTCACCCTCAAAAGAATATCATCACCCAGTCTATCGGACAAAAAGATGAAATCCAGCCAGATTTTGGGATGATTACATTGGAGTCAGGAGATTATCTCTTGCTCAATAGTGATGGTTTGACCAATATGATTTCAGCAAGCGAGATTTATGATATCGTAACCAGTGATATTTCCCTAGCAGACAAGGCGGCAACCCTCATTCGCTTCGCTAACAATGCAGGAGGTTTAGACAACATTACGGTTGCCCTTGTTTACATGAACGAGGAGGCAGCAGAATGATCCAAATCGGCAAGATTTTTGCCGGGCGGTATCGGATTGTCAAGCAGATTGGTCGAGGAGGCATGGCAGATGTTTACTTGGCCAAGGATTTGATCCTAGACGGGGAAGAAGTGGCAGTGAAGGTCCTGAGGACCAACTACCAGACGGACCCGATTGCTGTGGCACGTTTCCAGCGCGAAGCGAGGGCCATGGCGGATCTGGACCATCCTCATATCGTTCGGATAACAGATATTGGTGAGGAAGACGGTCAACAGTACCTGGCTATGGAATACGTAGCAGGCCTTGACCTCAAGCGTTATATTAAAGAACACTATCCTCTTTCAAATGAAGAAGCAGTTCGGATCATGGGGCAAATCCTCTTGGCCATGCGCTTAGCCCATACTCGAGGAATTGTTCACCGAGATTTGAAACCTCAAAATATCCTCTTGACACCTGACGGCACAGCTAAGGTCACGGACTTTGGGATTGCCGTAGCCTTTGCGGAGACCAGTCTGACCCAGACAAACTCAATGTTAGGCTCTGTTCATTATTTATCACCTGAACAAGCGCGTGGTTCTAAAGCGACCTTCCAGAGTGATATCTATGCAATGGGGATTATCTTCTATGAAATGCTGACGGGACATATCCCTTATGATGGGGATAGTGCGGTTACGATTGCCCTCCAGCATTTCCAGAAGCCACTTCCGTCCGTCATAGCTGAAAACCCATCTGTCCCTCAGGCTTTAGAAAATGTTGTCATCAAGGCAACTGCTAAGAAGTTGTCAGACCGTTATCAGTCTGTTTCAGAAATGTATGTGGACTTGTCAACTAGCTTGTCTTATAATCGTCGGAATGAACCGAAGCTGGTCTTTGACGATGCGAGTAAGGCAGACACGAAGACTTTACCTAAAGTTCCACAAAGTACACTGACATCGATTCCTAAAGCTCCGGCGCAAGAAGAACGCCCTCAGCCAAAGAAACCAACTCAACCGGTCACAGAGCCGGCTCCAGCGCCAAAACCAGCCAAGAAACGGAAGTTTAAGGCTCGCTATATGATTCTTTTGGCCAGTCTTCTATTGGTTGTAGCCTCTTTGGTCTGGATTTTATCAAGAACACCAGCAACGATTCCTATTCCTGATGTAGCTGGACAAACCGTTGCAGAGGCTAAGGAAGCTCTTAAAAAATCCAAGTTTGAAGCCGGTGAAGAAAAGTCAGAGGCCAGCGATACCGTAGCAGAAGGACGTGTTATTCGAACGGATCCAGAAGCTGGTAGTGGCCGAAAAGAAGGAACCAAGGTCAATTTGATTGTTTCTTCTGGTAAGCAATCCTTCCAAGTGAGCAATTACGTCGGACGCAAGTATACGGATGTTGTAGCTGAACTCAAGGAGAAGAAGGTTCCTGAAAATCTAATCAAGATGGAAGAGGAAGAATCCAGCGAAAGCGAACCTGGAACCGTCCTCAGACAGACCCCTGCATCGGGTTCGACCTATGATCTCTCAAAAGCCACTACGATTACCTTAACAGTGGCTAAGAAGGTGACTAGTGTCAGCATGCCGAACTACATCGGTTCAAGTCTCGAGTTTACAAAGAATAACTTGACTCAGATTGTCGGTGTGAAGGAAGCAAATATTGAGGTTGTAGAAGTATCGACTGCTCCTGAAGGAACGGCAGAAGGAACTGTTGTAAGTCAAACGCCAAGAGCAGGAGAACAGGTTGATCTTGCAAGTACGCGTATCAAACTTTCCATCTACAAACCAAAAACACCACCATCAACTTCATCCTCTAATCCTGCCCAACGTGGGAACCAAGGTTCTCCTACAAGTCCAAACCAGGGGAACCAACAAGGAAATCAACAAGGGAACACTCCTTCGAGCAGTTCATCCAATAATGAAGGATCTCACGAAAGTTCTCGAGATTAAACGAATCTTTGTCATGATTTCATGACAAAGATTTTTTTTCACAAGATTTTGTGATAAAATATAGGAAGTAGAAAAAAGGAGGAGAAAATGGACGAATCGAGAGAGTTGAATGCCGTCATTGATGTGATTATGCTAGCAGGAACCATTCTCCTGAAAAGTGGCTCAGAGATTCATCGGGTTGAGGATACTATGATCCGTATTGCCCATTCGCAGGGAATTATGGATTGTAATGTTCTTGCCATGCCCGCAGCTATTTTCTTTTCTATTGAAAACACCAATATTTCTCGGATGAAACGGGTAACCTCATCCTCTTATAACATTGAAAAAGTCTGTGATGTCAACCAAGTATCACGGGAGCTTGTCGGAGGGCAGATCGATCTCTCGACAGCCTTTAAAAAGCTGAAAGAAATCGGCAATCAAGCCCTTCCTTATACCAAGTTCCAAGTGACCGTAGCAGCGACCCTCAGTGCCCCTTTCTTCTCTATTATGTTTGGGGGCAATGTCTATGACGCTTTTGGCGCAGCTATTGCGACCTTATTTGGATTTGCCTTCTCTCTCTACGTAGAGAAGTTTGTCCGCATTCCTTTTGTAACGGCCTTTGCGGGTGCCTTTGTTTTCGGATTGATCGCCCAGTTCTGGGCCCGCTATACAGGATTTCCTTCGACGGCAGACCTGATTATAGCAGGTGCTGTCATGCCCTTTGTTCCAGGGATTGCTCTGACAAATGCGGTACGGGATATCATGACCAACCATATCAACTCTGGTATGAGCAAGATGTTTGAATCTTTGCTCATTACCCTCGCTTTAGGGGCCGGCACCTCTGTCGCCCTGGTTTTGATGACATAAGATGACTCTAACAAGTATTTTGCTCCAAGCAGTGGCGAGTTTACTCGCCATTATCACCTTTCTAATCGTACTGAATGTTCAACGCTCCATGCTCCTACCTGGTGGTGTTTTGGGAATGGGTGTTTGGCTCCTCTATCTCGTGCTCAAAGAACCAACCAATGTTATTATTGCGACCTTTATCGCAGCAGTAATTGGCTCTTGCATCAGCCAGATTTTAAGTATTGTCTATAAGACACCAGCGGTGGTCTTTGTCTTGGCCATTCTTGCCCCCTTGGTGCCAGGTTATTTATCCTATCGAACGACAGCTTTCTTTGTGACAGGCGATTACAGCCATGCTATTGCCAGCGCGACTTTGGTGGTTATGTTAGCCCTTGTTATTTCCATTGGAATGGCAAGTGGAACAGTAATTCTAAAACTTTATTACTATATCCGAAAACAACGAGGAATCTCTTCCTAATGCAGTAAAAGCAAAGACTTGATTTGTTGAATCAAGTCTTTTTTCTCTCTTTTGTCCCTATTTGTGATAAAATAGAATGAAACGATTTTTTACAATGAATGAAAAAACAGAGGTAAATATGACAATCGGTATTGATAAGATTGGTTTTGCGACCAGTCAATATGTCTTGAAATTACAAGACTTAGCAGAAGCGAGGGGAGTTGACCCCGAAAAATTTAGCAAGGGACTCTTGTTAAATGAAATTAGTATTGCGCCACTGACTGAGGACATTGTTACCTTGGCAGCTAGTGCAAGCAACTCTATTTTAACAGACAAAGAAAAAGAAGAAATCGATATGATCATCGTGGCAACCGAGTCAGGGATTGACCAGAGTAAGGCAGCGGCAGTCTTTGTTCATGGCCTATTAGGCATTCAACCTTTCGCTCGTAGCTTTGAAATCAAAGAAGCCTGCTATGGAGCGACAGCTGCCCTTCATTATGCTAAATTGCATGTGGAGAATTCTCCAGAGTCTAAGGTTCTGGTCATTGCCAGTGATATTGCCAAATATGGTGTAGGAACTCCAGGTGAACCAACTCAGGGTGCTGGAAGTGTGGCGATGTTGATCACCCAAAATCCGCGCATCATGGCCTTTAACAATGATAATGTTGCCCAAACGAGAGACATCATGGATTTCTGGCGTCCGAACTACTCAAGCACTCCTTATGTAAACGGCATGTACTCGACCCAACAGTATCTTGATTGCCTGACAACGACTTGGGATGAATACAAGAAACGCTATGATTGGACTATGGATGACTTTGCGGCTATCTGCTTCCACTTGCCTTATCCTAAGTTGGCCCTAAAAGGCTTGCGCAAGATGATGGACAAGAACTTATCTCAAGAGAAAAAGGATAGTCTGCAAGAAAACTTTGACAAGTCCATTCTCTACAGTCAGATGATTGGAAATATCTACACAGGTTCTCTCTTCCTCGGCCTCCTTTCTCTTTTGGAAAATGCAGAGACTTTGAAGGCTGGAGATAAAATTGCCCTCTACAGTTACGGAAGTGGAGCGGTTTCAGAGTTCTTTAGTGGAGAGCTGGTAGAAGGTTATGAAACTTATCTTGATAAGGATCGCTTGAGCAAACTTAAACAACGTACAACATTGTCTGTTGCAAACTATGAAAAAGTCTTCTTCGAAGACTTGCAGTTGGATGAGTCTGGTTCAGCCCAATTTGCAGGTTATGAACATCAAGACTATGCCTTGGTTGAAATTGTCGACCACCAACGCCATTATAGCAAGGTTGAAAAATAATGAAGATAAGTTGGAATGGATTTTCTAAAAAAACATACCATGAGCGCCTGGAGTTGTTGCGAGCTCAGGCGCTCCTTAGTCCTGAAAAGCAAACGAGTCTGGAGCAGGATGAACAAGTCAGTTTATCTGTTGCAGACCAGCTGAGTGAGAATGTGGTAGGAACTTTTTCTCTTCCTTATTCCATCATTCCAGAGCTTGTGGTGAATGGTCAGGACTACACAGTTCCCTATGTGACAGAAGAACCCTCAGTGGTTGCTGCGGCCAGCTATGCTAGTAAAATCATCAAGCGAGCAGGCGGCTTTACTGCTCAAGTACATGAGCGCCAGATGATTGGTCAGGTAGCCCTTTATCAAGTTGCTGATCCTGAACAAGCGCAAGAGAAGATTGCCAGCAAGAAAGCCGAGCTCTTGGAACTTGCCAATCAAGCCTATCCTTCTATCGTCAAACGTGGTGGTGGGGCGCGTGATTTGCATGTAGAACAGATCAAAGGTGAAACAGACTTTCTCGTTGTTTATCTTCATGTCGATACCCAGGAAGCCATGGGAGCCAATATGCTCAACACCATGCTGGAAGCCTTGAAACCAGTCTTAGAAGAACTCAGTCAAGGACAGAGTCTCATGGGTATCCTGTCTAACTACGCAACCGATTCTCTGGTGACAGCAAGCTGTCGTATCGCCTTTCGCTACTTGAACCCTCAAAAGGATCAAGGACGAGAAATTGCGGAGAAAATAGCCTTGGCCAGCCAGTTTGCGCAGGCTGATCCCTACCGAGCAGCTACTCATAATAAAGGGATTTTTAATGGTATTGATGCCATTTTGATTGCTACGGGTAATGACTGGCGTGCCATCGAAGCTGGGGCCCATGCCTTTGCCAGTCGAGATGGACGCTATCAAGGCCTCAGCCGATGGAGTCTCGATAGGGACTCAGAAGAATTGGTCGGTGAGATGACCTTACCTATGCCCGTAGCGACCAAGGGTGGCTCTATCGGTCTCAATCCTCGTGTAGCACTCAGCCATGAACTACTGGGAAATCCTTCAGCTAAGGAATTAGCTCAGATTATCGTGTCCATCGGTCTTGCCCAAAACTTTGCGGCCCTCAAAGCCTTGGTCAGTACGGGAATCCAGCAAGGCCACATGAAATTACAGGCCAAATCCCTAGCTCTCCTAGCTGGTGCTAGTGAGTCCGAAGTTGCTCCCCTCGTTGAGCGACTCATCGCAGATAAAACCTTTAACTTAGAGGCAGCCCAGCGCTATCTCGAAAACTTAAGATCATAAAAAACTCAGACGAATTCGTCTGAGTTTTCTTGTGCTTATAGGCAATGAAAATCAAAAAGCAAACTAGGAAACTAGCCGCAGGCTGCTCAAAACACTGTTTTGAGGTTGCAGATGGAAGCTGACATGGTTTAAAGAGATTTTCGAAGAGTATTAAATACTTTTTCCTGGTAATAGGGTGACGGGTAAGAAGTAACCAGTTGTCGCGACTTCCTTGCCTTCAATCTTCTGCAAGAGGAGATCGACAGTGAGGTGGGCAATCTCTTTCATAGGTTGCTTAATCGTTGTCAGGTGAGGATAGTAGTTCTCGATAAAGTAGGTTCCATCATAGCCGATGACCTTGAGCTCATCAGGAACAGAAATTCCCAGCTCTTGAGCGATTTTGATCACTAGAATAGCTGTTAAATCATCCGAAGCAAAGATCGCATCTGGTTTCTGATGGGTCAAGATATTCTTGATTTCCATTTCTTTTCTGACGGGCGAAAAGTCACTCGAAACATTGATAATAGGTGCTTTCGGGAGAACAGAGGCAAAGCCAGCATGGCGCAGTCCAGTCGGTGAGTTGGAATTGTCATTTCCTGTAATCATGATGATAGACTGGGCTCCAGTCTTAACCAGAGTTTGGGCGGCGAGGACCCCGCCACCGTAGTTATCAGAGGAAACGACAGGGATGTCTGGAGACAAGTTTCGGTCAAAGGAAATGATCGGTGCCGTCACACGATTGTAGTCCTCGATTCCCAAGTTGTGACTTCCAGAAATGATACCATCGACCTGATTGGCCTCCAGCATTTCAATGTACTCTCGTTCTTTTTCAGAGTCGTGTTCGCTGTTACAGATGATGGTCTTGTAGCCATTTTTGAAGAGCTGGTGTTCCAACTTGTCGATCAACTCCGCATAAAAGACATGACTGATGTTTGGAAAAATAAGTCCAATCAACTTGGCAGATTTTCCTTGGAGGCTTCGAGCCAGATTGTTGGGTTTGTAGCCCAATTCTCGCATGGCTTCATTAACCTTTTGAATGGTTTTCTCAGATAGATAGCCCTTTTTATTGATGACCCGTGAGACGGTAGTGGGGCTGACGCCTGCAAGTTTTGCGACATCAGTTAGTTTTGCGACCATAATCTAATTCATAGTAAGTTCCAGTTGGGTTTCCAGACTTGATCAGGATACCATTTTGGTCCGCATGTGGGAAGACACGACCAGAAAATACTTTTTCTCCTTTATTGATGAAAATTTCAAAGACCGACTTGTCGATGAAGATAGTGGCAGTAGTAGCTTGGTTATCGATAGGGCAAGAACGAGTCGTACCAAATTCTTGGGCGTACTGTTCACCAGCCTGACTACGATCCACTGTCACCTGTCCATTGACAAGGTCAAAGTTGATTGAAAGCCCCTTGCCTTCTTTATCAGCGAGCAAGACAATCTCGCTTTGGCTATTGGCTTCTAAGTTGAGCTCCAGTTCATAGGTGTTATTGGTTTGAGTATGATTTGAGAAGACCTCTTCAGAAGAACGAAGTTCTTTGACGGCTGAGACAGGATATTGGTAGAGTTTGCCATCTTTGATAGTGAGTTCTTTGACCAATGAGAAGGTTCCTTGGTAATCAAAACAGTCAGATGGGTAAGAAACATCTGGTAACCCAAGCCAACTTACTGCTAGTGCACGTCCATCTGGAGCGTTGAAGGCTTGCGTTGCATAGGCTTCGAAACCATAGTCTAGATTTTGTAATGGAGACACTTCTACCATTTTGGCATTTTCAGGATCAAAGGAAGCCCCGATTTTGTACATGTTTGGATAGATATTGTCATAGTCTAGAACACTCTTATCCAATCCTTGTGGACAGTAGAGAAGGACAGGGTGCTCCCCTACAAAGACCAGATTTGGACATTCCATCATGTAGGCAGTACGGTCGTTAGCAAAGTCAAGGTCGCCAACTGTTTGCCAGTTTGTATAATCATTGTCCACAGCCTTGTAGAGACGGACGAAGCCTTTTTTCTCCAAGTCCTGTCCACCGACGATGGCATAATATTGACCTTTAAAGTTAAAAATTTGTGGGTCACGGAAGTGATCAGTAGAGTCTGCTGGCTGGTCAATCAAGACCTTGTCAATCTTTGTAATCTTGCCATCCTTATCTAAAAGAGCCCCGATCTGGTAGGGGTGACGGTTCCAGTTTTCATCACGGACATTTCCAGTATAAAATAGGAACAACTGATCGCCAAACTGCATGGCAGAACCAGAGTAGGCACCGTGGCTATCCAATGGAGTATCTGGTAAAACTTTGACTCCAGTTTCTGTAAAGTGTACCAAATCATCACTTTCAAGCTGCACCCAAGACTTCAACCCATGGGCTGCACCGAAGGGGAAGTTTTGGTAAAAGAGAATCCATTTGCCATCAAAATAAGAAAAACCATTTGGATCATTGAGAAGCCCCATTTTTGGCTCGACATGGTAACGAGTATGCCAAGGAGATTGTGCCATCTTTTCCTTGATTTGCTTGACTTCATCATCTGTCCAATCCTCGTAGCGTCTGTAGCGACGCTCTGTTGTCCATTCCATTATATCATTCCTCCGAAAGTTCTGCTATTTTAATAGTAACCGTTTTCGACCAAAAAAGCAAGTCTTTTATGTTAAAAAATAGCAAAAAATGTCAAACGATTATCATAAAAGAAAAGAAGAGGATTCAGCTAACTTTCACGAAAAAATGAAAGAAAATGAAAAATAAAAGCTTTGAACCCTCTAATTTAAAGATATTTTTATGAGTAAATAGAAGGACTCAGTCAAAAACTATCATAAATGAATATAAAGACCAGGAGAAAAATAAAAAATTCTGCAAAACGCTTGACATATTTTGGAAACATGATAAAATAATAGTCGTAGGGCGAATAAAATCGCTTTCAAACACTTTACAAAATTTTTATAAGGAGATTTTTGCAAATGAACAATCAGGATATTGCAAAAAAAGTCATCGAAGCCCTTGGCGGACGTGAAAATGTCAACAGTGTTGCCCACTGTGCGACTCGTCTACGTGTCATGGTCAAAGATGAAGGGAAAATCAATAAGGAAGTGATTGAGAACTTGGATAAAGTTCAAGGAGCTTTCTTTAACTCAGGTCAATACCAAATCATCTTTGGTACTGGTACAGTAAACAAGATGTACGACGAAGTCGTTGCACTTGGTTTGCCAACATCTTCTAAAGAAGACATGAAAGCAGAAGCTGCTAAACAAGGAAACTGGTTCCAACGTGCTATCCGTACTTTCGGTGACGTCTTCGTGCCAATCATCCCAGTTATCGTAGCGACTGGTCTCTTCATGGGTCTTCGTGGTCTCATGAACGCTCTTGGGATGACACTTCCAGATGATGTGAAGATTTACTCAGAAATTCTTACAGATACAGCCTTCATCATCTTGCCAGGTTTGGTTGTATGGTCAACCTTCCGCGTATTCGGTGGTAACCCTGCTGTTGGTATCGTCCTTGGTATGATGCTGGTTTCTGGTTCGCTTCCAAACGCTTGGGCAGTAGCATCAGGTGGTGAAGTAACAGCTATGAACTTCTTTGGCTTCATTCCTGTTGTTGGTTTGCAAGGTTCCGTTCTTCCAGCCTTCATCATTGGGGTGGTCGGAGCCAAGTTTGAGAAAGCTCTCCGAAAAGTGGTTCCGGATGTCTTGGATCTCTTGGTAACACCGTTCGTGACACTTTTGGTCATGTCTATCCTTGGACTCTTTGTCATCGGACCAGTCTTCCACGTTGTTGAAAACTACATCCTTCTCGGAACAAAAGCAATTCTTGCTTTGCCATTTGGTCTTGGTGGTTTGGTCATCGGTGGGGTTCACCAATTGATCGTCGTATCAGGCGTGCACCACATCTTCAACTTGCTTGAAGTGCAGTTGCTTGCTGCTGACCATGCCAACCCATTCAACGCTATCATCACTGCAGCGATGACAGCTCAAGGGGCTGCAACTGTTGCGGTTGGTGTTAAAACGAAGAATCCTAAACTGAAAACACTAGCTTTCCCAGCTGCTCTTTCTGCCTTCCTCGGTATTACAGAGCCTGCTATCTTCGGGGTAAACTTACGTTTCCGTAAACCATTCTTCCTTTCATTGATCGCTGGTGCCATCGGTGGTGGATTGGCTTCTATCCTTGGACTTGCTGGTACTGGTAATGGTATCACCATCATCCCTGGTACAATGTTGTACGTTGGTAACGGTCAATTGCTTCAATACCTTCTTATGGTAGCTGTATCATTCGTTCTTGGTTTTGCCCTTACTTACATGTTTGGTTACGAGGACGAAAAAGAAGTTGCTTCTGAAGTAGCGACAGAACGTTTGGTTCAAGAAGAAACAACTGGTAACATTCCAGTAGCTCCTCAAAATGAAACAATCCAAACTCCAATCGTTGGGGACGTAGTTGCTCTTGAGAATGTTAATGACCCAGTCTTTTCAAGTGGTGCAATGGGACAAGGGATTGCAGTGAAACCAAGCCAAGGCGTGGTTTACGCACCAGCTGATGCAGAAGTATCGATTGCTTTTGCTACAGGACATGCTTACGGTTTGAAGACAGCAAACGGAGCTGAAATCTTGATCCACGTTGGTATCGATACGGTGACTATGAACGGTGAAGGATTTGAACAAAAAGTTTCTCAAGGCGACAAGGTTAAAGCTGGTGATGTTCTTGGAACCTTTGACTCAAACAAAATCGCTGCTGCAGGTCTTGATGATACAACAATGGTTATCGTTACAAACACGGCTGACTACGCTTCTGTGACACCAGTCGCAAGTGGTTCAGTTGTCAAGGGCGACGCGATCATCGAAGTGAAAGCCTAATCCTCTTCAAAAATCAAATCTAAAAACAAAACGAACAAATATCATGTTTGTTCGTTTTTACTTGGATGGTAAGATTTACAGAGGAAAATCTAAAATATAGAGAAATCTAGACTTTCAAAATATGCTATAATAAAGAAAATAAAAACAAGAGGTTTATCATGACAAAATTATATGGAAGCTTAGAAGCGGGCGGTACAAAGTTTGTCTGTGCTGTCGGTGATGAAAACTTTAATGTTGTGGAAAAAACACAATTTCCAACAACAACTCCTATCGAGACTATCGATAAAACCATCGAATTCTTTTCAAAATTCGATAATCTTGCAGGCCTTGCTGTCGGTTCCTTTGGTCCGATCGATATCGACAAAAACTCAAAAACCTATGGCTTTATCACAACGACTCCAAAACCTCACTGGGCAAATGTAGACCTACTTGGTGCCCTACGTCGTGCCCTCAACGTACCCATGTATTTCACCACTGACGTAAATAGCTCTGCCTATGGTGAAGTGGTTGCTCGTAACAATGCTGGTGGCCGTATCGAAAACTTGGTTTACTACACGATCGGTACAGGGATTGGTGCAGGTGTTATCCAACGTGGTGAGTTTATCGGTGGTGTGGGTCACCCTGAGATGGGTCACTACTATGTGGCTAAACACCCAATGGATGTAGAAAAAGAATTTAACGGCGTCTGTCCATTCCACAAGGGCTGTTTGGAAGGCTTTGCGGCTGGACCAAGTCTAGAAGCTCGTACAGGTGTTCGTGGCGAAAACATCGAACTCAACAGCTCTGTCTGGGATGTTCAAGCCTACTATATCGCTCAGGCTGCGGTCAATGCTACAGTAACTTTCCGCCCAGACGTGATCGTCTTTGGTGGTGGAGTCATGGCACAGCAACACATGCTGGACCGTGTACGTGAGAAATTTACAGCTCTTCTAAATGGATACCTACCAGTACCAGACGTACGTGACTACATTGTCACTCCAGCGGTTGCTGGAAATGGTTCTGCCACACTTGGGAACTTTGTCCTTGCTAAGAGTGTCGCAAAATAAAACAAAGAAAACATCCGCTTGGGCAACCAAACGGATTTTTCTATTCTCAAAACATCTGCCAGAAGAAATCAATGATATAAGTCAAACCATAAGTATAAACCACTAGGGTAAAGGGCTTGGTCAAAATGATAATAATCATATAGCGCTTGAAGGTCATCTTGGTCAGGGCGGCCAGCATACACAGAAAGTCAGCCGGGCTAACTGGCCAGATCATCATAAAGATAAAGAACCGCTCGAAACGATTGCCCTTATCTAGCCAACCGATGTACTTGTCATAGGTGCGCTTGCTGACGACCGACTGGACAAAGGCAGCTCCATAGAGACGGACGAGGTAAAAGATAATGGCACAGCCAATCACGATGCCGATATAGTTATAGATAGTCCCGATGATGTGGCCGTAAATAAAGACCCCAGCCACTGAGGTCAAAGCTCCCGGAATGATCGGAACAACGGTTTGTAGGATCTGTAAAAAGATAAAGAGTGGTGGCCCCCAAACCCCAGCTTGCTGGATAAAGGCCGATAGGGTTTCCTTGGACTGTAACACTCCTGCCTGATAGGCCCAAATACAGAAAATCAAGGTGCCGACTCCCCCGACGATAGATGAAATATTGATGACTTGCTGTAGAAGGGGAGAAACAGCTTTCATTTGCTTATCCTGTGACATGTAAACTCCTCATAGATAGTATGATTCTACTATACCATATTTTGTGGAGAAAAACTATCTGGATTATCTGACTGGAGAAATAAGTGTGGTAAAATGAGAATAAGAAAAAGACGGTATAGGAATGAGGGGTATCATGTTAGGTTTAAACTTTAAAGGAAGCTGGCGCCAATATCAAAAACAGGTCTTGGATCGTTTTCAGGACTATCAAGCAGACGGTCATGTTCATCTAGTGGCCGCTCCAGGGTCTGGAAAGACCACCATTGGTATCGAGCTAATCGCTCGTTTTGGCAACCCAGCCCTCATCTTAGTTCCGACTGTCACTATTCGTGAACAATGGGTAGATAGGATTCAAACAGCTTTTCTAGAGGATGGTCAGAGGCTTTCAGACCTCGTTTCCCAAAACTTAAAGGAGATGAAGGCATTAACGATTGTGACCTATCAGGCTTTTCATAGTGCCATGAACCAACTTCAATCACAAGAAGATGGAGAAGCAGAGGATTTTATGGGGTTTGATTTGCTTGCAAGCCTAAGAGCTCAGAAAGTTGCGACTCTTTGTTTGGACGAATGCCACCACCTGCGCAATGAATGGTGGAAAAGTCTGGAAGCCTTTCGCAAGCAGTATGAACCGCTGCAAGTCATCTCCCTGACAGCGACACCACCATATGACAGCGAGCCTGAACTCTGGGAACGCTATATCCGTATGTGTGGGGAGATCGATCAAGAAATCACGGTACCTGAACTAGTAAAGGAAGACACTCTTTGCCCTCATCAGGATTTTGTCTATATGTGTTCACCAACAGCTGAAGAGGCGGAACGTCTCAAATAGTTTGAGGAGACTAAGTGGGACTATATTCATCACCTTATAGTCGATCCTGATTTTCAAACATTTGTAGCAGGGTCTAAAGTCCTCAAAGGGGATATTTCATCTGATTTGCTCTTAGAAGATCCCAAGTACTTGTCTGCTATGTTGATTTATATGCATTCTCAGGGGTTAACGATTCCTCCCTCTTTACAAAATTTACTGGGAACCCAGAAGCTTCCAGCATTGACCTCATACTGGCTGGAGACGCTGTTGCAGAGCATACTCTATCAGACAACAGATTGGTATGAGGATCCAGATGGATACAGGAAAAAGTTAGAGGCTGACTTGAAGGCGCGTGGGTTGGTGGAAAAACGTCAGGTTTATCTGGTTAAGTCCAAGGCTTCCGAGCAGCTTTTAACCCAATCTCTGGGGAAGTTGTCTGCCATTGCCGATATCTTCTGGGCAGAGTATGAGAGTCTAGGTCAGGAACTGAGACAGTTAGTACTAGCTGACTATATTCGCAAGGATTTTGCCACCTATCTGGGAGATAATCAGGCAACCATTTCTCAGTTGGGGGTTCTCCCTTATTTTGAAAGCATTCGTCGAAAAGCTCAGGAACAAGAGATAACTGTGTCTTTGGCTGTCTTGTCAGGTAGTGTCGTTATTTTGCCTACCGATGTGGCAGCAGAGTTGAAGGAACTCTTGCCTCAGGTTCCTCTTAGTTTCTCATCTATTGGTCACTTGGATCCAAAAGATTATGTGCAGGTTGGTTTTCCGAGCTCAGCTAAGGGAATCGTAGCGGCAGTGACGGAGCTTTTTCAACGAGGCCGGATTCAAGTCCTAGTCGGAACTAAATCTCTCCTTGGAGAGGGTTGGGATGCTCCTTGTGTTAATTCCCTAATCCTCGGAAGCTTTGTGGGGAGCTTTATGCTGAGTAACCAGATGCGAGGGCGTGCCATTCGTATCTGGTCGGGACATCCAGAAAAGACCAGCAACATCTGGCATCTGGTAGCCGTTCAAGCGCAAGCACTTATCACTCTTCATGGTGAGGAGACTAGACCAGAGAGCAATCAGGATCTGCAAACCTTGTCGCGACGGATGGAGCATTTTCTTGGATTGGCTTATAATCAGGAGAGTATTGAGACTGGTTTGGATCGTTTGGATTTTCCAAAGCCCCCTTTTAAGAAAAAGCAAATTAGTGAGTACAATGAGCGAGTTAAGAGTCTCTCCAAGGATCGAGCAGGCTTGAGACAAAAATGGCAGGAAGCTCTTGTTGTAGCGGATCAGTTCGAGATAGTTACAGAAGTCGCAACTCAAAAACAGAAAATCCCAGTTATGCTCTTGCTTGATGCATTAAAATGGGTTCGCATGTCATTGCTCTTGTTTGCAGTGGATTTGTTGGTCTTGTTATTTAGATTGAGATTGATCGGTGTTTGGTGGCTTACGACAGCCTGTCTCCTCTTTTTGGCCTTTGCATCTTGGCGCTACCTCCGCTATAAGAGTACCTATAAACGTTTGCAATCTCTGGGTGAGCAGATCCGAAAGGCTCTGCTAGATTCGGGGTATCTAACGGATGATCAATCCCGTGTTCAGGTAGAGGAGGACAAGGAAAACTACATGGTCTTTGCCTATCTCAAGGGAGGTAGTATGAGAGATAAGGAATTGTTTGCGCAGACTGTGGGAGAGTTCTTTGCTCCAGTGGACAACCAGCGTTATCTCTTGAAGGCAGAGAAAGTCCGACAAGGTCAGTCACCTTACTATGCCGTGCCTAGTCTTTTTGACAAGCGCAAGGAAGAAGCACAGAAATTCCTTGACTTTCTGAGGCCAACTATCGGACGCTATCACCTCGTCTATACACGAACAGAGGCCGAACGGAAAATCCTTCTCGAAGCTCGTATCCAAGCTCTCTCTAACAAAAACGACCGTACCTTGACTAAGAAGAAGGTTAAAAGCCGGTTGGAGTAGGGGCGGTAAAATATTACCCCTCTAGAAAATAAAAAAGCAAAGGGAGAAAATATGGCAGATACTATTCTAATCCTGGGTAATGGTTTTGATATTGCTATGGATCGAAAAACAAAGTATACCGATTTTATTGACTTTGAAAAACAATTATTCTCTAATCCAAATGAGGAGTTACTGGAGTTCCTAAAAGTTAAAAATATAAGGATTGAGAAATACAAAGATAATCTATGTTTGAGATTTATTAATGAAAACGAAGAAACTCTAGGGATAAATTGGTCGAATATTGAACTCATTATTTCAAGACTTTTAGATGCTATTATATATTTTAAAAACAACAGTGATGTGTTATTTGAAAGTATTGGCTATTTTGGTACTTATGAATTTGATAATGTTTTATTAGATAGAAGTAATTATATTGCAAAATATTATGTTGTTAAAGTGATTGCGGAGAATTTTGGTCAGATTGAGTTTGATAATAAACAAAAAGAGCTACTAATAGAGAAACTTGATGAGTTATTTCTTGATCAACTTGATTTACTAATTGAACTACTAGAAATCTATCTGTCGTATTTAGATTATATAGATTTTGAGATTCGAGGAATTGAAGCAAGACCAACAGCTTTGGATGCAATACGTTATTTATCACATACCTATGTTTTAAATTTTAATTATACCAATACTTCAGGATATCTATTTGAAACTTCTGATATGCTAACTCATTTTATACATGGCCGAATTGATTTAGAGAGAACTTTCGGTCGCATCAATACTATGGTCTTTGGAATAGAAGATAAAGAAAATGATGTTAACAGTGATTTAATTCCTTATCAGAAGTATTACCAAAGGGTCGTTAAAGAGACAGGAAATGAATTTGAAGAATTTTTCCAACCAAGGTACAGGGATTCAGATGAGGAAGTATCAATATTGATATCCAAAAATATAATTATTTTTGGTCACTCTGTTGACCCATTGGATAAAGAGATATTTCAAAAATGTTTTGAATTAGCAGAGAAAGGTGAGTATCTATATCGGTTTATTTTCACTTATTACGATGAATCAGCTAAACGTTCAATTATTAAGAATCTCGCAATCATCCTTGGGAAGGAAAAACTGATAGAGTTAACAGGAAAACGAAATGTTGTATTTATAAAGAGTGATGATAAGGATAGTATGAAAGAAGTACTACTGCCTTAATAAAATCAAAAAAATAATTGAATTCATAGAGTACAATTATAAAATCATATTTTAAAAATAGTTTATATCCCACTCGTCCTCCCTAGGTCGAGTGGTTTTTCTTGAAATATGATAAAATAGAAAAGATAATACATTAATTAAGGAAAGTAAAAATGGCAAGTAAAGAAAATGCAGAACGTAAGGAGCTGCATCGTAAAATTTGGGCGATTGCGGACGATGTGCGTGGGGCTGTAGATGGTTGGGATTTTAAGCAATATATCCTAGGAATTCTGTTCTATCGTTTTATTTCAGAGCACATGGCAGACTATTTTGACCGTGCTGAGCATGAGGCTGGTGATTTAGAATTCCGTTATGCTGACTTAAGTGACCAAGAAGCTGAGCAAGATTTCAAACCAGGGACAGTTGAGGATAAGGGTTTCTTTATCCTTCCAAGTCAATTATTTGAAAATGTCGTCAAGAACGCGTCACAAAATGAAAATTTAAACGAGGACTTAGCCAATATTTTCCAAGATATTGAAAAATCAGCGATTGGGTTCAAATCAGAGGACGATATCAAAGGTTTGTTTGATAACTTGGACACACGAAGCAATATCCTTGGTGGAACTGTTCCAGAAAAAAATAAACGCCTTTCTGACATTCTTAATGGTATCAATAGTATTAACTTTGGCAATTTTGAGGAAAATGACATTGATGCCTTTGGTGATGCCTATGAGTTCTTGATTTCCAACTATGCCAGTAATGCAGGAAAAAGTGGGGGTGAATTTTTCACACCACAGACAGTATCTAAACTGTTAGCTCGCCTAGTCATGGTTGGAAAAGACAAGATTAACAAGGTCTATGACCCGACATGTGGTTCTGGCTCTCTCCTTCTTCAAATGAAAAAACAATACGAAGACCATATCTTGGAGGATGGTTTCTTTGGTCAGGAAATCAATATGACCAACTACAACTTGGCTCGTATGAATATGTTCTTGCACAATATCAACTACAATAACTTTGATATTAAGCGAGGAGATACCCTCTTAAATCCTCAGCATCTGGAAGAAAAGTCATTTGATGCTATCGTTTCTAACCCTCCGTATTCTGTTAAATGGGTGGGAGATGGAGATCCAACTCTGATAAACGATGACCGTTTTGCGCCAGCTGGTAAGTTAGCACCCAAGTCAAAAGCTGACTTTGCCTTTATTATGCATAGTCTCAATCATTTGTCCAATAAAGGTCGAGCAGCTATTGTTTGCTTCCCAGGCATTTTCTATCGTGGAGGTGCTGAAAAGACCATTCGTCAGTATCTGGTAGATAACAACTTTGTTGAAGCGGTTATTGCCCTTCCAGATAATCTCTTCTTTGGCACTTCTATCGCAACTACGATTTTAGTTCTGGCGAAGAATAAACTTGAAAATAAAACCCTCTTTATTGATGTGAGTAAAGAATTCAAAAAAGAAACCAATAACAATGTTTTGACAGACAGTAATATTGAGCATATTGTTGAATTGTTCACTAATTATCAAAGTGTAGACTATAAAGCAGCTCTTGTTGATAATGAAGTGATTGGCTCAGAGCAGGATTATAACCTGTCTGTTTCAACTTATGTTGAACAAGAAGATACTCGTGAGAAGATTGATATTGATTTGCTTAATAAAGAAATTGCTGAGACTGTTACTAAGATTGATTACTTGCGTGCAGAGATAGATAAGATTGTAGAGGAACTTAGCCATGGCAAATGATGTGATTCTCTATAGAACAGATGACGGGGAGTCTGCTATTGAACTTCACTTGGATAATGGAACAGTCTGGCTGACCCAACAAGAACTAGCTGAGCTTTTCCAAACTTCTAAGCAAAACATTAGTAAACATATAAAGGCGATATTTGAAGATGGTGAGTTGGATGAAACAGTGGTTGTCAACTATCAGTTGACAACCACTCGTCACGGTGCAATAGCTGGTAAAACTCAGTCAAAAAAAGTCGCCTACTATAATCTCGATATGATTTTAGCGATTGGTTATCGTGTGCGTTCTCCTCGTGGAGTCCAGTTTAGACACTATGCTTCGACAGTCTTGAAAGAGTATCTGATTAAAGGCTTTGCTATGGATGATGAGCGCTTGAAAAACTTGGGTGGAGGCTCCTACTTTAAAGAACTCTTGGAAAGAATCCGAGACATCCGCTCCAGTGAAAAAGTCTTTTACCGTCAGGTTTTAGATCTTTTTGCGACATCAAGTGACTACAATGCAAACTCACCAGAGGCAAAGAAATTCTTTGCGACGGTTCAAAACAAGATGCATTATGCCATTCACCACAATACTGCGAGTGAACTCATTTATAACCGTGTTGATAGTGAAAAGGAGTTTATGGGCTTGACCACTTTTAAGGGCGACCTCCCTACTCTATCTGAAGCAAAAGTTGCCAAGAACTATCTGACAGAAAAGGAACTCCGTGGGCTTAATCAGCTTGTATCAGGATATCTAGACTTTGCTGAAAGACAGGCAGAGCGAGAAGAAGTCATGACTATGGCGGACTGGGTGACGCATGTAGATCGTATCCTTCTAGCTACTGGAGAAGACTTGCTGGACAATAGTGGTTCTATCTCTCGTGAACAGATGAAGCAGAAGGTAGATAAGGAATATAAGAGCTACCAAGCTAAGACCCTCAGTCAAGTTGAAAAAGATTACCTCAAGGAAATCAAAAGTATTGAAAATCTAGCCAAGGAAGAAGGTAAGTGATGAACATCCTAGAAGAAATCCCAAACTGCCCTGTTGAGTGGAAAGAGTTGGGGGAAGTGTGTGATACGGTAACAGATTTTACGGCAGCAGGCTCGTTTGCTTCAAACGCAAAAAACGTCAAGTATATTCTAGAAGCTTCTTTTGCTCAGCTTGTCAGAACAACAGATTTAAAAAGTGGATTTAAAGGAAATAATTTTGTTTATGTTGATGAACATGCCTTTAACTATTTATATAGAGTAAATCTAGATCAAGAAAGTTTGGTTATGCCTAATGTTGGTAATTGTGGAGAGATTTATTACATAGAACCTGAAAATTTACCATACGAAAATAATGTTTTAGGACCAAATGCTTTGTTGGTTAGAAGTTCTAAAGAAAATAATCGCTACCTATTTCATCTTTTTCAATCTGGACAATTTCAGAATGAGTTGGCGAAAATAACTTCTAATACCGGACAGACCAAGTATAATAAGACAAATTTGAAAAAAATTAGAATTCCAATCCCACCACTAGAAATTCAAGAAAAAATCGTGCAAATACTTGACAAAATGACTGGGTATGTTACAGAATTGACCTCAGAATTGACCTCAGAATTGACCTCACGTAAAAAGCAATATTCTTATTATCGAGATACACTCTTATCATTTGAGGATGAGGTTTATCAGGTTGAGTGGGAAGTACTTAAAGATGTTGCTACATTGAAGAATGGGAAAGATTGGAAAACTCTTCCAAATGGAGAAATACCAGTATATGGCAGTGGTGGAGAAATGGGAGAGTTTGTTGCAGATTATTCTTATGACAAACCAACTGTTTTGATTCCTAGGAAAGGTTCTATTTCTAATTTATTCTATTTAGAAAAAGCTTTTTGGAATGTTGATACAATCTACTATACAGAAATTGATGAAAATAAGATTATTCCAAAGTATTTTTATTATTATTTAACGACTGTTAATTTAGAGGAAATAGCAACTAATCCAACAAGACCTAGTTTAACTCAAGCTATTCTTGATAAAATCAAAATCCCAGTCCCTTCCCTCGAAATCCAATCCCGTATTGTTCAAGTTCTAGATAACTTTGATACGGTTTGTCATGACCTAAACATCGGACTTCCCAAGGAGATTGAACTTCGTCAAAAACAGTATGAATATTTTAGAGAAAAACTCTTGACATTCGTCGCCGAAGGCGAGTACACTGAGAGTAGAGTAGAGGAGTGGGACAACTCCGCTATTATCAAACTTTTACAGTGGGTATTTGGCCCAATTCGGGTGGAATTGGGAGCTATAGGAGACATTATTCGGGGGAATGGGCTTCAGAAAAAAGATTTTCAAGACGCAGGCGTTCCTTGTATCCATTACGGACAGATATATACATACTATGGAATTGAAACAGAGGTTGCAAAATCATTTGTTAATATTGAATTGTCCCAAAAACTTAAGAAGGCAAAAAATGGTGATTTGATTGTAGCGACGACATCTGAAAATATTGAGGACGTTGGAAAAGCTTTAGTCTGGCTTGGTAAAGATGAAGTTTGTATTGGCGGCCACTCATGTGTAATTAGAACAGAGCAAAATAGTAAATATTTAGCCTACTTTTTTAGAACTAGCTATTTCCAAAACCAGAAGAAAAAAAGAGTCTTGGGAACTAAAGTGATTGAACTTTATCCTAAAAACCTTGCAAAAATTCAAATAATATTACCTCCTTTATCAACACAATCTCAAATTGTCACCGTTCTTGACAATTTTAACACCTTAACAGACTCTCTTTCTGAAGGCCTCCCAAAAGAAATCGAACTAAGACAGAAACAGTATGAATACTGGCGAGAACAATTATTAAACTTTACTAGATAAACTCTTTAATCATTTTGAGAAAGAATCTCAATTAAAACAAAAAGGAAGCATACTATGGTTGATTATTCAAAAGTACATGAAGTAATTGCGGAAACAAATGAAGGGATTCTCTTGGCTGAGTATCAACCAGAGTATCGCACGGATAGAGAATATCAGACAGAGGCTGATTTAGAAAATCAGTTAATTTCTGATTTGGTGAATCATCTCAACTATGAACGCTTAAATATTCATACTCCTGAAGAACTCTTAGCAAATGCCAAGGTGCAAATTGAAAAACTTAATAAGGTGACTTTTTCGGATGCTGAGTGGGATCGCTTTGTAATGGAGTATTTAGACTGTCCCAATGAAGGATTAGTTGAAAAAACTCGAAAAATCCAAGAAAATCATATCTATGACTTTGTCTTTGATGATGGGCGGATTAAAAATATTTTCATCCTTGACAAGAAAAATATTCACAACAACAGCATGCAGGTCATCAACCAAGTGACGCAAGTGGGGAGTCATACCAACCGTTATGATGTCACCATCTTGGTAAATGGACTTCCTTTAGTTCAGATTGAATTAAAGAGACGTGGAGTTCGTCTGCAAGAAGCCTTTAATCAGCTTCACCGTTATAGTAAGGAAAGTTTCAATAGCGAGAATTCTTTGTATAAGTATATTCAGATTTTTGTTATTTCCAATGGGACTTATACACGTTACTTTGCAAATACGACTGCTCAAAATAAAAATCACTATGAGTTCACCTGTGAATGGGCAGACCGCAAAAATAAAACAATTCATGACCTGGAAGACTTTGCTGTTACCTTTTTGAGCAAACGAGTTCTTTTAGAAGTTTTAACTAAGTATTGTGTCTTTGATGCTGATAATACCTTACTCATCATGCGCCCATATCAGATAGCTGCAACAGAGAGTATTTTACGAAAAATTCATTCCACAAATGAAATGAAGAATTTCGGTACGATTAATGCTTGTGGCTATATCTGGCATACGACGGGTTCTGGGAAAACTTTGACCAGCTTTAAGACCGCTCGTTTAGCAACGGAGTTGGACTATATTGATAAAGTGATTTTTGTGGTGGATAGAAAAGACCTTGACTATCAGACCATGAAGGAGTATCAAAAATTCCAACCAAATTCAGTCAATGGTAGCAACAATACCAAAGAACTCCAACGAAGTATCGAAGAAAATGATGATCGAATCATTGTCACAACTATTCAAAAGTTAAACAAGTTTATCACAGCAAATCCAAATCATGAAGTCTATGCTAAGAAATGTGTCTTGATTTTTGATGAGTGTCACCGCTCCCAGTTTGGGAAGGCGCAAAAGCGTATCAAAAAAGCTTTTAAACAGTATGCTTTATTTGGATTTACAGGTACTCCAATTTTCCCAGAAAATAGTTTAACGGGAGAAACAACTCAAGAGGTTTTTGGTGAACAGCTTCATAACTACGTTATCACAGATGCTATTCGAGATAAAAAAGTGTTGAAGTTCAAAGTCGACTACAACTATATCAAACCTGAAATTAATAAGTATAGGGAAGCTGAAAAAACAGTTGGCCGAGAGCTAGATGAGAAGAAACTCAAAAAGATGGAGAAGGAACTTCTTTTGCATCCTGAACGGATTGCAACCATTACAGAGTATCTTTTAAGAGTCTATAATGATAAGACGCATCGGAGTAAATATTACACTCATAAACAAAAGAAGATGCAAGGTTTTAATGCTATGCTGGCTGTACAAAGTATTGAAGCAGCAAAATTATACTATGAAGAACTCCAGCGACAACAGGCAACTCTACCAGAAGTTAAGCGTTTGAAGGTCGCTACTATCTTTAGCTTTGCGCCTAACGAAGAACAGTCAGCTTATGGAGAGATTCAAGATGAAGAGCTAGACCCTCAAGATACAGCCATGCCTCGTTCGTCTAAAGAGTTTCTTTCTAAAGCAATCTATGACTATAATCAAATGTTCAAGACCAACTTTTCGACTGATGGGAAAGAGTTTCAAAATTATTATCGAGACCTTTCTAAACGAGTTAAGTCTAAGGAAGTGGATTTATTGATTGTAGTGGGAATGTTCTTGACGGGATTTGATGCGCCGACCATGAATACTCTCTTTGTCGATAAAAACCTACGTTATCATGGTTTGATTCAGGCTTTTTCGAGAACCAATCGAATTTTTAACGAGGTCAAACCCTTTGGAAATATTGTTTGTTTCCGTGATTTAGAAAAGGCTACGCAAGAAGCTATTAAGACTTTTGGAGACACAAATAAGCTTGAAATCATCTTAGAAAAAAGCTTTAGTGAATACATGGATGGTTTCGTTGACCAAGTAACAGGTATTGAGGTCAAAGGCTATACTGCGGTTTGTCAGGAAATTCTGGAAAAATTCCCAAAGCCGCAAGAGATTGAAACAGAGCACGATAAAAAAGAGTTTGTTAAGTTATTTGGTGAGTTGTTGAAACTTGATAATGTTCTTCGAAATTATGATGAATTCCAAGAAATTGACAAACCAATTTCAGAAGGTTATCTTCAGGATTTAAGAAGTGCCTATGTGGAAATTCGAGATGAGTTTTTGAACCTTAAAAACTATGAAAAGACTAAGGATTTGGATGTTGACCTTTCAGATGTCGAATTTGAAATTGAGTTACTAAAAACTGATGAGATTAACCTAGACTATATTCTGGCATTGATTGTTGAAAAATCTAAGAATTCTGAGTCTAAAGAAGTAATGAAAGCAGAAGTTAGTCGTGTGATTCGTTCTAGTATCGATATTCGTGCCAAAGAAGAGTTGGTTATTGGATTTATCAATGACACCGATTTGCAAAAATTGAAAGACCATGATGGGATTATCCATGCTTTCTACGAATATGGCAAGGAGCGCAAGAAAATCGCGATTCAAGACCTAGCTGAGGCTGAGAAACTTGTAGATGACTATCAATTGTTTATCGACAAATCAATTCAACGAGGTTATGCTGAAAATAGTGGGACTGATTTGGATTCGATTATTCCACCAACTTCTCGTAGACAGGGAGCGCGTGAACGGAAAAAACAAGAAGTTTTACGTAAGATTCAGTTGTTAGTAGAGACTTATTCAGGTATTTAAGAGGTTGTCGAACAAGATTTATTAGAAAAATCAGACTCTACAAAAAATACTATTTATCCGCTCATATTCCGCTCATTTTTTAGATACAACTTTGTTTCCATATTTCCTGGAAACTGATAAAAAGCAAGGAGAAACATGGAACAAACTAATCAAAAATCCCACTGTCAACAACTCTGGGCTAGAAACAAATACCTCGTTTTGAGCCATTCTAGCAATATTTACAATGAGATTCGCCAATATCTCAAGAATGAAGTGGTGGAGGTCAACCATGTTCAAAAACTGATTGACCGTGCCTGTCAAATCCCAGAACACAGAGGTCAGGTTTGCAATGCCTTTCAGCATATTTGGGGCTATTTTAAAAAGAAAGCGACTGATGCTGAGCGCAAAGACTATATGCTCCTGCTGGATCGCTACCGCTTTGGTCAGGCTTCTAAGGAAGACTTGATTTCTAAGACTCGAGAGTTGCTGGAACGCTATCCCAATACCTACTTGCAACATTCGACTTTACTGAAAGGAGACTCCCATGAGACTTTGGCATGAGGATTTGATTTCACAACTTCCTCGTCCTCAGCTCCTAGGGCAACACCGAGAGTGCTGCGCCCTGCGTGGCAATGGTTGGGGCAAAAAACATGCGACTGTGGACTATGTCTTTACTCACTCGCCCTATCATCTCTATGCTTATCATCGCTTGATCATGAAGGAGATGGCTGACCGTGGCTACAATGTCAGTCCAGAGTGGCTGGACAAGAACTACCGTGGCAAGATCTGTCACCCTTATCAAGACTTGCCTGAGGAAAAGTTGGGGACTCCCATCTATAGTGAGCATGATTCAGCCTACTACGAGGAGTGTCTGGCTAATCTCCGTGAGAAAGGCATTGAGTTGGTGTAAGAGTCAGGAATAGCTCCACATTATAACTCTTCTCATAATTTTTTCGAATAATAAAAATGAGACCTTTAGAATGATTCTAAGGTCTTCTTTTTATGAGTGTTGGGATTTACTTTTAATAACTTTTGAGTTATAATTTGTTTAAAAAGCCAAGCGTGAACTGAAGGACATAAAAGAAAGAGGGTTAAGTGATGAAGAATAGTGCCATTGGAAGTAATTGGAAGGATGTCCGAACAGAACTCTTTACCAAGGAAGAAATTCTTGAAAGTGATATGCGAGTGGCTATTATGAGTGAGTTGATTGAGGCTAGACATGAGCAAGGTATCAGTCAGAAAAAGCTAGAGGAACTCAGTGGGGTAAGCCAGCCTGTCATAGCTAGAATGGAAACAGGAAAGACTAGTCCTCAGTTGGATACGGTCTTGAAAGTCTTAGCCAGTTTAGGAAAGACACTAGCAGTCGTCCCACTTGAACAGGAAAAAAGTTGATAGAGATGAGATTACTTGGATTTCTAAAATCATCCACAGGGGAATTTTACCTCCCGTCCGCACTTTTTCAGGGAAATATCAGAATTACAAAAGAAAACCAACCTATAGTCTTTTCTAATAACAAGCCATAGTCACTGATGAGAATCGTCAATAGCTCGTTTGAGCATTCCAACTAAAATACAGCCACCAAACAAGCTATACAAAGGATTTGAGACGCTGGTCTCAAGTCTTTTTCTTTTGACCAAAAGAGTGATATAGTTTCAAACTATATCAAAGCCTAATTATTTACAATTATACAGACAGTTTCTTTTCTGTTAAGATAGTTTCAACAACAAATTTTGGAGGACACATCATGTCAACTACGATCATCGGTTTCCCTCGTTTGGGCGAATTCCGCGAATTGAAATTTACAACTGAAAAATACTTTAGAAAAGAAATCTCAGAAGAAGAACTACTTGCAGCCGCAAAAGAATTGCGTGCAAAACACTGGAACATTGTCAAAGAAAAAGGCATCACTGAAATCCCATCAAATGATTTTTCTCACTATGACAACTTCCTTGATGCAGCTTTCCTCTTCAACGTGGTACCTGCTTCAGTTCAAAATTTGGACTTGTCTGACCTTGAGCGCTACTTTGCTTTGGGACGTGGTTACCAAGGAGAAAAAGGAGACGTGCGTGCCCTTCCGATGAAGAAATGGTTCAACACCAACTACCACTACATCGTGCCTAAATTTGAAAAAGACACTCAAGTTAAATTGGCTGGTCACAAGATCTTTGATGAGTTCCAAGAAGCAAAAGAACTTGGTCTCAACACTCGTCCAGTCCTTGTAGGTCCATTCACTTTCCTTCAATTGTCAGACTTTGAAGAGGGCGTGAAAGCAGAAGATTTCGTAGACAGCTTAGTGGCTGCATACCAAGAAGTTTTTGCTAAATTGGCGGAACTTGGTGCGACTCGCATCCAACTCGACGAAGCGGCTCTTGTCAAAGATTTGACAGCTGAAGAAAAAGCTCTCTTCTTGAACCTCTACAACAAACTCTTGGCTGACAAAAAAGGTCTTGAAGTCTTGCTTCAAACTTACTTCGGTGACGTTCGTGACGTCTACACTGATCTTGTAAACTTGCCAGTAGATGCCATCGGTTTGGACTTCGTTGAAGGTAAGAAAACTCTTGAACTCGTTAAAGGTGGTTTCCCAGCTGACAAGACTCTCTATGCAGGTATCGTCAATGGTAAAAACATCTGGCGCAACAATTACGAAAAGAGTTTGGCTGTTCTTGAGCAAATTCCAGCTGAAAACATTGTCTTGACAAGCTCATGCTCACTTCTTCATGTGCCATTTACAACAGCTAACGAAGAATTTGAGCCAGCTATCTTGAACCACTTTGCCTTTGCAGTTGAAAAATTGGAAGAACTTCGTGACTTGGATGCTATCCGCAATGGTCAAGGTGCAGAAGCACTTGCAGCTAACAAAGAACTCTTTGCGACTGAGCGTGTTGGTGAAAATGCAGAACTTCGTGCGCGTATCGCTGGATTGACAGACGCTGACTACACTCGTTTGCCAGCCTTTGCGGAACGTGAAGCCATCCAAGAAGAAGCTTTCAAACTTCCAGCACTTCCAACAACAACCATCGGTTCATTCCCTCAAACTAAGGAAGTTCGTGCTAAACGTTTGGCCTTCCGTAAGGGTGAGTTGTCACAAGAAGAATACGATGCCTTCCTTGCTGAAACTATCGACGAATGGATCAAATGGCAAGAAGAAGTTGGATTTGACGTGCTTGTACACGGTGAGTTTGAGCGTAATGACATGGTTGAGTACTTCGGTCAAAACTTGTCAGGTTACCTCTTCTCTAAGAATGGTTGGGTACAATCATACGGTATGCGTGGGGTGAAACCACCAATCATCTGGGGTGACGTGACTCGTCTTAACCCAATTACTGTCAAATGGTCTAGCTACGCACAAAGCCGTACTGACAAACCTGTTAAAGGTATGTTGACTGGACCTGTTACCATCCTTAACTGGTCATTCCCACGTGAAGACATCTCAATCAAGGACTCAACTCTTCAAATCGCTCTTGCTATCAAGGATGAAGTTCTTGACCTTGAAGCTGCTGGCGTGAAGATTATCCAAATCGACGAGGCTGCTCTCCGTGAGAAATTGCCACTCCGTCGTAGCGACTGGTACGAAGACTACCTTGAATGGGCTATTCCAGCCTTCCGCTTGGTACACTCTACAGTTGCGCCAGATACACAAATCCACACTCACATGTGTTACTCAGAATTTACAGATATCATCCCAGCTATCGACAACATGGATGCGGACGTGATTTCCTTTGAAGCAAGCCGTTCAAACCTTGAAATCTTGGACGAACTCAAAGCGAAAAACTTCCAAACAGAAGTGGGACCTGGGGTTTACGATATCCACTCACCTCGTGTGCCAAATGAAGGCGAAATCGACCACACAATCGATGCTATTCTTGCTAAAGTACCAAGCAAGAAAGTTTGGATCAACCCTGACTGTGGTTTGAAAACACGTGGTATTCCAGAAACAAAAGAAAGCTTGATCCGCCTTGTCGAAGCAGCAAAAGCTGCGCGTGAGAAATTGTAAGATTAGATTTCTCGCTTGACACTGTTTGATCAAGGAACTGCTTGGACCTAGCTGGCTCAGCAATCATGAAATCAAAAAGAAAAGGATAATGACTATGTCACGCCAAACTCCGTCACTTTCATTTGAAGTGTTCCCTCCAAACCCAGCAGTGGGTAATGATAAAATTATTTCAGCCTTGCAGGATATGCGGGAGCTGACACCGCACTTTATCAGTGTGACCGCCAGCAATAATAAATTTAATATCAAGGAAACAACGGTTCGTTTGGCTGACTTTATCCAGAATGACTTGGCGATTCCTACTATTGCCCACTTGCCAGCTATCTATCTGACCAAGGACAAGGTTGCAGAAACCATTGCGGACTTGGATAAGGTTGGGGTACAGAAAATCTTGGCCTTGCGTGGGGATATTATCCCTGATGTGGAACCGCAAAAGGATTTCCGCTACGCAACAGATTTGATCGAGTTCATCAAGGAACAAGCCCCTCACTTTGATATTATTGGAGCTTGTTATCCTGAAGGGCATCCTGACTCGCCAAATCAGATCTCAGATATTCAAAATCTCAAGAAGAAAGTGGATGCAGGCTGTTCAAGCCTTGTAACGCAACTTTTCTTTGATAATGAGCGCTTCTACGATTTCCAAGACAAGTGTACCTTGGCAGGGATTGATGTTCCTATTCATGCGGGGATCATGCCTATTCTTAACCGTAACCAAGCACTTCGTCTTTTGAAGACTTGTGAAAATATCCACCTTCCACGTAAATTTAAGGCCATCTTAGACAAGTATGAGCATGACCCTGAGTCGCTCAGAGCAGCAGGACTTGCCTATGCAGTGGATCAAATCGTGGACTTGGTAACCCAGGATGTCGCAGGTGTGCATCTCTACACCATGAACAATGCTGAAACAGCCAAATACATCCACCAAGCAACCCACGCCTTGTTTAATCATCAGTCTTTAGGATAATAAAAAGCAAACCATTCTTCTCAGGTGAGGGGAATGGTTCCTTTTTAATAGAAAAGCCCGCACTTTTTAAGAAAAATATGATAAAATAGACTCTGTACGTACTTGATACAAAGATGAGGGTATTTAAGTTTTAAAGGCTTTGTCGATTCTCAATTTTATGATAGAAATTTTTTCATAATTTGTTCTTTTCAGTATTTAGTTTGAGCGACACGAACGAGTCAAATCGATGTTATTTGACGAGAGAGTTAGTAAAGCATTTAGCTAATCGCCTAATAGCGATTAGCGTGAAAGGATTAGATGCTTTAGCATCAAACCTTTCTAATGATTTGTATCTTGAAAGTTGAACACGGGCTAAATCCCTAGTGAAAAAGATAGATTTCCTGGTGTGTATCGCACACTGCGTCAATTTATGCTATCATGAGTAATTGAACCCGGCCGAAAAGCTGTGTAAAAAAGATAAACTGTCTTGTCTTCATCGAAGACTTCGCCAGTTTCCTATTTTTACTTTGCTTTTTGTGACCTTAGTATCTTGATCTTTGTAGGCAAGGCGTATAATTTCATCAATCCAAAGGGGATTAAAATGACAAAACAAGTGTTTCAAACGACTTTTGCGGGTCGTGAGTTGATTGTAGAGACTGGTCAGGTTGCTAAGCAAGCAAATGGTGCAGTTGTCGTGCGTTACGGTGAGTCAACTGTCTTGACTGCGGCCGTTATGTCTAAGAAGATGGCAACTGGGGATTTCTTCCCTCTTCAAGTCAACTACGAAGAAAAAATGTATGCGGCTGGGAAGTTTCCTGGTGGCTTTATGAAACGTGAAGGACGTCCTTCAACAGATGCAACTTTGACAGCGCGTTTGATTGACCGTCCAATCCGTCCTATGTTTGCGGAAGGTTTCCGTAATGAAGTCCAAGTCATCAACACGGTCCTTTCTTACGATGAAAATGCCTCTGCTCCAATGGCAGCTATGTTTGGTTCATCCTTGGCACTTTCTATCTCAGACATTCCATTTGACGGACCAATCGCTGGGGTACAAGTGGGTTATGTTGATGGCCAAATCATCATCAACCCAAGTCAAGAACAGGCAGAGCAATCGCTTCTTGAATTGACAGTAGCTGGGACCAAACACGCTATCAACATGGTTGAGTCTGGTGCCAAAGAATTGTCAGAAGAAATCATGTTGGAAGCCCTTCTGAAAGGACACGAAGCTGTTAAAGAATTGATTGCCTTCCAAGAAGAAATCGTTGCTGCTGTTGGTAAAGAAAAAGCAGAAGTGGAATTGCTTCATGTGAATGCGGACTTGCAAGCTGAAATCATCGCAGCCTACAATAGTGACCTCCAAAAAGCGGTCCAAGTAGAAGAAAAATTGGCTCGTGAAGCTGCAACTCAAGCAGTTAAAGACCAAGTGACTGCTGTTTACGAAGAAAAATATGCAGACCACGAAGAATTTGACCGTATCATACGTGATGTGGCTGAAATCTTGGAACAAATGGAACACGCAGAAGTGCGCCGTTTGATCACAGAAGACAAGGTGCGTCCTGACGGTCGTAAGGTCGATGAAATCCGTCCTTTGGATGCGGTTGTCGATTTCCTTCCTCGTGTGCATGGTTCCGGTCTCTTCACTCGTGGGCAAACTCAAGCCCTTTCAGTCTTGACCTTAGCCCCAATGGGAGAAACTCAAATCATCGATGGTTTGGATCCAGAGTACAAGAAACGCTTTATGCACCATTATAACTTCCCTCAATACTCTGTAGGGGAAACAGGTCGTTACGGTGCACCAGGTCGTCGTGAAATTGGTCACGGTGCTCTCGGTGAGCGTGCCCTTGCTCAAGTCTTGCCAAGTTTGGAAGAATTCCCATACGCTATCCGCTTGGTAGCAGAAGTCTTAGAATCAAACGGTTCTTCTTCTCAAGCTTCTATCTGTGCGGGAACGCTTGCCCTTATGGCTGGTGGTGTGCCAATCAAGGCTCCGGTAGCTGGTATTGCCATGGGACTTATCTCAGATGGAAATAACTACACTGTATTGACAGATATCCAAGGTTTGGAAGACCACTTTGGAGATATGGACTTTAAGGTTGCGGGTACTCGTGACGGGATTACAGCCCTTCAAATGGATATCAAGATCCAAGGGATTACTGCAGAAATCTTGACTGAGGCCCTTGCTCAAGCCAAGAAAGCGCGTTTTGAAATCCTTGATGTGATTGAAGCAACCATTCCAGAAGTTCGTCCAGAATTGGCTCCAACTGCACCGAAAATTGATACTATCAAGATTGATGTGGACAAGATTAAGATTGTCATCGGTAAAGGTGGAGAAACCATTGATAAGATTATCGCTGAAACAGGCGTTAAAATCGATATCGACGAAGAAGGAAATGTATCTATCTACTCTAGCGACCAAGATGCCATTAACCGTACCAAAGAAATCATCGCTGGCTTGGTTCGTGAAGCGAAAGTGGATGAAGTTTACCATGCTAAGGTTGTTCGTATCGAGAAATTTGGTGCCTTTGTCAACCTCTTTGATAAGACAGATGCACTTGTGCACATTTCTGAAATGGCTTGGACTCGTACCAACCGTGTCGAAGACTTGGTAGCTATCGGTGATGAAGTCGATGTTAAGGTTATCAAGATTGATGAAAAAGGCCGTATCGATGCCTCTATGAAAGCCCTTCTTCCTCGTCCGCCAAAACCTGAGCATGATGAAAAAGGTGAAAAGTCTGAGCGACCTCACCGTCCACGTCATCACAAGGACCATAAACCTAAGAAAGAATTTACAGAAACACCAAAAGATTCAGAATAAGAAAAGGAGAAATGTATGGGATGGTGGAGCGAAACCATTGATATCGTAAAAGAAAATGATCCAGCGGCACGCAACAGTTTGGAAGTTTTGCTGACTTATCCAGGTGTTAAGGCCTTAGCTGCCCACCGTCTCTCGCATTTTCTATGGAAGCACGGCTTCAAACTCCTAGCTCGGATGCACAGTCAGTTTTGGCGCTTTTGGACCCAAATCGAGATTCATCCGGGTGCCCAGATTGACTCAGGTGTTTTTATCGACCATGGTTCAGGTCTGGTGATTGGAGAGACGGCGATTGTTGAAAAAGGCGTTCTTCTCTATCACGGAGTAACACTTGGTGGGACAGGGAAGGATGTTGGCAAACGCCATCCGACTGTGCGTAAAGGAGCTCTCATATCAGCCCATGCCCAAGTCATCGGACCAGTGGAAATCGGTGAAAATGCCAAAGTCGGTGCTGCTGCAGTAGTCGTGGCAGACGTACCTAGTGATGTGACAGTTGTCGGTATTCCAGCTAAGATCGTCCGAGTTCATGGACAGAAGGATGAACCAACGATCCACGAAGTCGAAGAAAAACGAGAGTACTACGTCAATAAACTCGAGCAGGCTAAAGAAGCCAGTCACAGATCGTCGGGGTTGTAGAAGATAGCTATATGATTCAAGCAAGAAATAAGTTGAGCCAAGAAGAGTTATTTGAAGCGAAAAAACTAATTGACTGTTGCCAAGCCTATGATGGAACTTATCGTGATCCCTATCTTTCTAACATGCTTAATTTTGACCCAAACATGCCCGCCTTTTTCCTTTATTATGAAAAAGGCGAACTTGTTGGTCTATTAACTGTCTATGCTGATGACCAAGATGTGGAAGTGACGATACTGGTTCATCCAAATCATCGCCGTCAGGGAATTGCGCGTGCTTTGTTTACGAGTTTTGAGAAAGAAACGGCTTCTTTCCCTATTCGTTCAGTTACTTTTCAGACAGAACGTATTTTTCTAGAGGGTCATCCTGATTTTGTCAGCAACTGGGGATTGGTCGAGGATGAAGAGACAGAAACCTGGTTAGGTAAGGATAGAAGACCTTATCAGTTAGTAACTGTTTCTAATCTTGAAGTTTTGTTAGCAGATAGTTCGTATCAGGAGCAAATTAGCCAGTTAAAATTTCAGGCATTTTCAGAGGAACATGAATCGAGAGAAGTTGTGGATAGATATGTCGCTGAAGCTCTGAAGGATTCAGAAAGTCGCCTATATATTTTATTAAAAGACGGTCAGGTTATTGGGACTTGCACGGTAGATTTATCGACTAATACGAATTACTTCTACGGTTTAGCAATATCAGAACTTGAACGTGGCAAAGGCTACGGAAGCTATTTAGCAAAATCCCTAGTCAACCAACTGATTGAGCAAAATGATAAGGAATTTCAGATTGCAGTAGAGGACAGCAACGTAGGTGCCAAGCGCTTGTATGAAAAAATCGGCTTTGTCAAACAGACACAGGTAGTTTATTTGAATGAGAAAGAGTAGAAAAATGCTATTAGAAGAATTCGAAAATGTACCTGCTGTTATCGAACCAACTGATCGAAGTATTCGTGGTGGTGGAGAAATCTGTGACACGATCATTTTATCTTTTAATGGAGAAATCATTGAACGAGTAAAGCAGTTTGAAGATGTTTACGAAGGTGGCTATCTAACCAATCTAAATGGTAGATTTCCATGGTATATCTATGAAAAGGATGGGAGTAAGGTAGCAGTTGCTATAGCTACGATTGGAGCCCCGATGGTTGTTGGGCTCTTAGAAGAACTCAAAGCAAGAGGATTTAAGAACTTTATTGTGTTGGGTTCTTGCGGAGTTCTAGATCAGTCTATTCAGGCAGATAAGATTATCCTACCAAGTTCAGCTCTACGTGATGAAGGTACAAGTTATCATTACGCTCCTCCAAGTGATGAGATAGCTTATGACGAAACTTTGCTCTTAACCATGGAAGAAGCTTTGAACAAATCTGGCATTGAGCACATTCGAACAAAGGCTTGGACGACTGATGCCTTTTATCGAGAAACGCCTGATAAGGTCAAGCGTCGCTTGGCTGCTGGTGCACAAGTGGTGGACATGGAAGCTTCAGCTATCATGGCTTGGAGTCAATTTCGCAAGAGTAAAGTCTATCAGTTCTTCTACACAGCTGACTATGTGGATCATCATAACCGAGCCTGGGATGCCCGCCATGAAGAGCGGACAGCTGATGCCATGACTTTTTTCACTATCGCTTTGATAATAGCCAAGGAACTAGAAAGGTAACTACAAGAATGGCAGTATATTTTTACGGCTGTATCACCATGGATGGCTACTTGGCAGACAGTCAGCACAGGATAGACTGGCTGCATCAGCTTGGTTCTGTAGAGGATACAGGCTATGATGACTTTTACAGGCAAATGGATATCACCATCATGGGCAAGCGGACCTTTGAGGAAATCCAAGATTTGCAAGATGTAGAAAGTTTTTATCAAGCTACGGAAAACTATGTCTTTACGCATGATAGGCACCTGCCTGTCAGCAATTACCAGCCAGTAGCTGGGGATGTGGTGGACTTTGTTCGCCAGATTGACAAAGGCAAAAATGTCTTTGTGATTGGTGGTAATTCCTTAGTAGGACCGCTCTTGGATGCGGATCTTTTCGACCACCTCATTATTCAGATAGCACCCCTTATCCTAGGAAAGGGGGTTCCCCTCTTTACCCAAGAGGAAGGGCAGCGCTTTTACCAACTGGATAGCCTCAGACAATTTGGCCCATTTGCAGAGCTGGTTTTCAGCCGAAAAAGTCAGAAATAGAGAAGGGAGTGGACTGCATGATTAAAATTTACGACACCATGTCTCGTGATTTGCGAGAATTTGTCCCAATCGAAGAAGGAAAGGTTCGCATGTATGTCTGTGGGCCAACGGTATACAACTATATCCACGTTGGGAATGCCCGTTCGACGGTGGCTTTTGATACCATTCGTCGTTATTTCGAATACCGTGGCTACGAAGTTGCCTATATTTCCAACTTTACAGATGTAGACGATAAGATTATCAACCGTGCCAAGGAAGAAGGTATCACGCCTCTGGAGGTTGCGGACAAGTACATCGCTGCCTTTCGTGAGGATGTGACAGCCTTAGGCGTGAAACCTGCGACTCGCCATCCGCGTGTAGTAGAGTTTATGGCTGACATCATTCGTTTTGTCGCTGACTTGGTTGAAAAAGGCTTTGCCTACGAGAGTCAAGGAGATGTTTACTTCCGCGTGGAAAAATCTCACAACTATGCTAAGTTGGCCAATAAAACCTTGGAAGATTTGGAGCTGGGTGCTTCAGGTCGTACCGATGAAGAAACGGCTCGCAAGGAAAATCCTGTAGACTTTGCCCTTTGGAAAGCTGCAAAACCAGGCGAGATTTCTTGGGACAGTCCTTGGGGACCTGGTCGTCCGGGTTGGCATATTGAATGTTCAGTCATGTCGACAGAGATTTTGGGAGATACCATTGATATCCACGGTGGTGGAGCTGATTTGGAGTTTCCTCACCATACCAACGAAATTGCCCAGTCAGAAGCAAAAACAGGCAAGACTTTTGCTAACTACTGGATGCATAATGGCTTTGTCAATATCGACAATGTCAAGATGTCTAAGTCCTTGGGCAACTTTATAACCGTACACGATGCCCTTAAAACTCTTGATGGGCAAGTGTTGCGTTTCTTCTTTGCCACTCAGCATTACCGTAAACCTATCAACTTTACGGAAAAAGCAGTGCGTGATGCCGAGACCAATCTTAAGTATCTAAAAAACACTTATGAGCAACCATTTTCTGGGACTGTAGATGCTCAAGAGTTACAGGCTTTTAAAGATAAGTTTGTTGCCGCTATGGATGAGGATTTCAACTCCGCAAATGGTATTACAGTTGTCTTTGAAATGGCCAAATGGATCAACTCAGGAAACTATGATGCAAGTGTTAAGGAAGCTCTTGCGGCTATGTTGGAGGTCTTTGGGATTGTCTTTGTTGAGGAAGTTTTGGATGCAGACATTGAAGCCTTAATCCAAAAACGTCAAGAAGCGCGTGCTAATCGTGACTTTGCGACAGCAGACCAAATCCGTGATCAATTAGCGGCTCAAGGAATTAAGCTCCTTGACACCAAGGATGGAGTGAGGTGGACTCGTGATTGATGTCAATCTCATTAACGGGATTGCGCTAGCTTTTGAGGGAGATGCAGTTTACTCCATGTATATCCGTCGCCATCTCATCCTTAAAGGAATGACCAAACCCAATAAACTCCACCAAGAGGCGACTAAGTATGTGTCAGCCAAGGCTCAGGCTCGCTTGATTGCCCTCATGTTGGAAGAGCAAGTCCTGACGGAAAAAGAAGAAGAAATCTACAAACGTGGTCGCAATACCAATAGCCACACAAAGGCTAAAAATGCTGATGTGGTGACTTACCGCATGTCTACAGGTTTTGAAGCAGTGATGGGCTATCTCCATCTGACTGAAAATCTGGAGCGTCTAGAGACTATAATTTCTTGGTGCATCCAAAAAGTGGAGGGCTAGGATATGATTGCAAAAGAATTACAGGACTGGTTTCCTGAAGCTCAGATTTCAGATCAGCCGATTGAGAAACCAGGCTATCTTACTCTCCCTTTAGCTTCTCAGCAGTGGATTCTACTGGAGGAAGCTGGGCTCAGCGAGCGTGAAAAGCAGTTGGTTGCCCTTTTGACCCAGCAGGAGCAGGCTCGTTCGCTCAATCCTTGGTATCCCTATCTGATTGAGGGGAAGGGGCAGGCACCGCAAGCATTTAAAAAAATTCAGCTGGTTTATTGCCATCTTTCCTATTTCCAACAGGAAAATCTATCCTCTTGGCTAGACATGATGCGGACTCTTTTTCCCAACTGCCTGACAGTGCTACAGGTCGGGGCTCAGGATTATGTATTTGTGCTTCAACAAGATAAGTACAGCTCTGTTCGCTCAATTTTATCTGATACGATTGAAGCGGTTGAGTATGACTTTGGCCTTCGTCTGTCTATCATGTTGGGGCAGGTATGGTCTCAGGCAGGCCCTCAAGCCCTATCAGACTTAATCAAAGCAGAGCGAGATTTGTTTAAGACTTGGTGGCGTCAGGGTCACCAAGGTGTTCATACATTTTCACAACTCTATCTTTGGAGTATGGGAGAAAGACTAGTGGACTTGAAGGTAATCAAGGAATGCCTGCACCAGATAATCTTGGATCAGGACCAGATTCAGGAAATTATCCTTTCTCTCTGGGAAAACAGTGCTGTCCTAACTAAAACAGCCCAGCAACTCTATCTGCACCGAAATTCTCTCCAATACAAGATTGACAAATGGGAAGAATTGACAGGACTTCAGTTGAAGGAGTTGACGGATCTCACCCTTTGTTATCAGTTGATTTTACCAGATATTCTCTAAAGTTTTGTGCAAGTTGCACAGAACTTTTTTATTTTTTTGGTCACCTTGCCATAGAAAAGTAAAGCGTTTTCATCTATAATAAAACTATCAAAAGACAAAAGGAGTTCACCTCGATGGTAGAATTAAATCTTAAAAACATTTACAAAAAATATCCAAACAGCGAACACTATTCAGTTGAAGACTTCAACTTGGATATCAAAGACAAAGAATTTATCGTTTTCGTAGGTCCTTCAGGATGTGGTAAATCAACAACTCTTCGTATGATTGCTGGTCTTGAAGACATTACTGAAGGTACTGCATCTATAGATGGTGTGGTTGTCAACGACGTAGCTCCAAAAGACCGTGACATCGCCATGGTATTCCAAAACTACGCTCTTTACCCACACATGACTGTATATGACAACATGGCTTTCGGTTTGAAATTACGTAAATACAGCAAAGAAGACATCGACAAACGTGTACAAGAAGCAGCAGCAATCCTTGGTTTGAAGGAATTCTTGGATCGTAAACCAGCTGACCTTTCAGGTGGTCAACGTCAACGTGTTGCCATGGGTCGTGCGATTGTCCGTGATGCAAAAGTGTTCTTGATGGACGAGCCTTTGTCAAACTTGGATGCCAAACTTCGTGTATCTATGCGTGCTGAAATTGCGAAGATCCACCGTCGTATCGGTGCTACAACCATCTACGTAACCCACGACCAAACAGAAGCGATGACTCTTGCAGACCGTATCGTTATCATGTCAGCAACTAAGAACCCAGCTGGTACAGGTACTATCGGACGTGTTGAACAAATCGGTACTCCTCAAGAAGTTTACAAAAACCCAGTTAACAAGTTCGTTGCAGGATTTATCGGAAGCCCAGCTATGAACTTCATCAATGTGAAATTGGTTGGTAGCGAAATTGTTTCTGACGGTTTCCGCTTGAAAGTGCCAGAAGGTGCTTTGAAAGTTCTTCGTGACAAAGGCTACGAAGGAAAAGAATTGATCTTCGGTATCCGTCCAGAAGATGTGAATGCAGAACCTGCTTTCCTTGAAACATTCCCAGAGTCAGTTGTCAAAGCTACTATCTCCGTATCAGAATTGCTTGGTTCAGAATCTCACCTTTACTGCCAAGTTGGTAAAGACGAATTTGTTGCAAAAGTGGATGCTCGTGACTACTTGCAAACAGGTGCGACAGTTGAACTTGGATTTGACTTGAACAAAGCACACTTCTTCGACGTAGAAACTGAAAAAACAGTCTACTAAGCAAATGAAATGTCAAAACACTGCTAGAGAAATCTGGCAGTGTTTTTTTAATGATTGGTGTTGGCATAAAAACAGGCTTTTCTAGTTTTCATATCCTTAAAAAAGTGATAAAATGGTAGGAAGAATTGGAGAGTATAGATGCCGAAAGAAGTGAATTTGACGGGCGATCAGGTAGTCGCTTTAACGAGAGAATATTTAACAAAGGAAGACGTTGCTTTTGTACAAAAAGCATTGATTTACGCAGTTGACTGTCATAGTGGGCAGTTTCGGAAATCAGGTGAGCCCTATATTATTCATCCCATTCAGGTGGCAGGGATTTTAGCTAAACTCAAGCTAGATGCCGTGACGGTTGCCTGCGGTTTTTTGCATGATGTGGTTGAGGATACAGATGCGACACTGGATGATTTGGAGAGAGAGTTCGGTCATGATGTTCGGATTATCGTTGATGGGGTGACCAAGCTTGGTAAGGTTGAGTACAAATCACTCGAGGAACAATTGGCTGAAAATCACCGCAAGATGCTTATGGCCATGTCAGAGGATATCCGTGTTATCTTGGTTAAATTATCGGACCGTTTGCACAATATGCGGACTCTCAAACACCTTCGAAAGGATAAGCAAGAGCGTATCTCCAGAGAAACCATGGAAATTTATGCACCACTTGCTCATCGTCTAGGGATTTCCAGTGTCAAGTGGGAGTTGGAAGATCTATCTTTCCGTTATCTCAATCCAACTGAGTTTTACAAGATCACCCACATGATGAAGGAAAAACGCAGAGAACGTGAGGCTTTGGTCGATGAAGTTGTAACCAAGTTGGAAGAGTACGCTACAGAAAGAAATCTCAAAGGAAAAATCTATGGTCGTCCTAAGCATATCTATTCGATCTACCGCAAGATGCAGGATAAGAAGAAACGCTTTGAGGAAATTTATGACCTGATTGCCATTCGCTGTATCTTAGATACCCAGAGTGATGTCTATGCTATGCTGGGTTATGTGCATGAACTTTGGAAACCTATGCCAGGCCGCTTCAAAGACTATATCGCCAATCGTAAGGCCAATGGTTACCAGTCTATCCATACAACTGTTTATGGGCCAAAAGGGCCGATTGAGTTCCAGATTCGGACCAAGGAAATGCACGAAGTGGCTGAGTACGGGGTTGCGGCTCACTGGGCTTATAAGAAAGGCATTAAAGGGCAGGTCAACAGCAAGGAATCTGCTATTGGGATGAACTGGATCAAGGAGATGATGGAGCTCCAAGATCAGGCTGATGATGCCAAGGAATTTGTGGACTCTGTTAAAGAAAACTATCTGGCGGAGGAGATTTATGTCTTTACTCCAGATGGTGCAGTTCGCTCCCTTCCAAAAGATTCAGGACCGATTGACTTTGCCTATGAAATCCATACCAAAGTCGGTGAAAAAGCGACTGGTGCCAAGGTCAATGGCCGTATGGTTCCGCTGACAACCAAGCTTAAGACAGGGGATCAGGTTGAAATTATCACCAACCCCAACTCCTTTGGTCCGAGTCGTGACTGGCTCAACATGGTCAAGACCAGCAAGGCGCGCAACAAGATTCGTCAGTTCTTTAAAAATCAAGACAAGGAATTATCCGTTAACAAGGGCCGTGAAATGTTGATGGCCCAGTTCCAAGAAAACGGCTATGTAGCCAATAAATTCATGGACAAGCGTCATATGGACGAGGTCCTTCAAAAGACCAGCTACAAGACAGAGGAAGCTCTCTATGCAGCCATTGGTTTTGGAGAAATTGGCGCTATTACCGTCTTTAACCGATTGACCGAAAAGGAACGTCGTGAGGAAGAACGCGCTAAGGCCAAGGCGGAGGCAGAAGAGCTTGTCAAAGGTGGCGAAGTTAAGGTTGAAAATAAAGAAACCCTCAAGGTCAAGCATGAGGGTGGTGTGGTGATTGAAGGTGCCTCAGGACTCCTCGTTCGGATTGCCAAGTGTTGCAATCCAGTTCCAGGTGACGACATTGTCGGCTATATTACTAAGGGACGCGGTGTAGCTATTCACCGTGTGGACTGTATGAATCTCCGTGCCCAAGAAAACTATGAGCAGCGTCTCCTTGATGTGGAATGGGAAGATCAATTCTCAAGCAAGGAATACACTGCTCACATCGATATCTATGGTCTAAACCGTACAGGTCTTTTGAACGATGTTCTGCAAGTTCTTTCCAACACAACTAAGAATATCTCGACCGTTAATGCTCAACCAACCAAGGATATGAAATTTGCCAATATCCATGTGTCCTTTGGAATTTCAAACCTTTCTACTCTGACAACGGTCGTTGACAAAATCAAGAGTGTGCCAGAGGTCTACTCTGTCAAACGGACCAACGGATAATTGAATAGAAAGGCGCTTATGAAAATCATCATTCAACGAGTCAAGAAAGCCCAAGTGAATATCGAAGGTCAGGTTCAGGGAAAAATCAATCAGGGCCTCTTATTGTTGGTCGGTGTAGGCCCAGAGGACCAAGAGGAAGATCTGGATTATGCTGTCCGAAAGCTTGTTAATATGCGGATTTTTTCAGATTCGGAAGGCAAGATGAACCTGTCTGTCCAGGATATTGAAGGGGAAATCCTTTCGATTTCTCAGTTTACCCTTTTTGCAGATACTAAGAAGGGCAATCGTCCAGCCTTTACAGGAGCAGCCAAGCCTGATAGGGCATCAGACTTTTATGACGCTTTCAATCAAAAACTAGCTCAGGAAGTACCTGTTCAGACAGGTATCTTTGGAGCGGATATGCAGGTGGAGCTGGTCAATGACGGACCGGTCACCATTATCCTTGATACAAAAAATAGATAAGAAAACCAAGCCAGCTGGCTTGGTTTTTGTTTAGAAACACTCCCATAAAGAAATGTGTTTGTCGTAAAAGTCTGGATAGTTTTCCCTTAGGTGGCTAGCCGTCATATAATATAAAGTAGAATGACAACCAGTGACGATTGGCATAAGAGCGGAAAATCGCTGAGAACTAGCGAAGACAAAGAGGACAAATAATAGAAAATCGCTGATGAGTACTCCTAAATAGTAGAAGCGAAACTTTTTATTGATTTGAGGATAAATCTCAGAGAAATGTTTTTTGAGTCGGAAGACCAAGCGAGACAGCAGTAGTCCCTGAGCGAGGATGAAAATAAAACCAGAGAGCAGGAGCCAGTCTACAGAGAGATCGGTTTTGGAGATAAAAATTGCTAATAGTAGCAAATCGCTGACTGCAATAGCTGCAAAATGGATTCTAAAGAGCTTTTTCATAGGATGACCTCCCTCTTTTATCTACCTTCATTCTACACCAAATGAATGGGAGTTGCAACTAACATAATAAAAAATCCCTGAAAGGAATTTCTTTCAGGAATAAGGGGTTAGTTGATTTTTTCGACATAGAGTTGTTTGGCGATATCCATACTAACTTGGAGGTCTTCGTCTTTGTTGACCAGAGTAAAGCTATTGGAAAAGCCATCAAACTGCTTGACATGGACTTGGTCACCGATATGAATTGCGTGCTTTTCTAGATATTTGAGTAGTTCAAAACTATCATGAACACGAGTCAGGAGATAGGTTCCAGCTTCCTGGACGGCTGCTAGTGGCAGGTTATTGATTTCAACCAAGAGTTCTCCCTCGGCTGGTATGGTTCCACCGTGGGGGCAGGTTTGAGGGAAACCAAGCAGTTTATCCAGTCTCTTTACAAAAAGGTCGGAGACAGTGTGTTCTAGGACCTCAGCTTCTTCGTGGATCTGATCGCTAGTATAGTCCAAATGGTGAACTAGAAAGACTTCAATCAAACGGTGTTTACGATAGAGCTCAGAGACCAGTTTGAGACCAATATCTGTTAATAGATAGCCATTCTCCTTATCCTTGAGGATGAGATTTTCACTTTTCATGCGTTTGATCATCTCTGTTACAGCAGGCGGAGAGACCTGCATACGGGCAGCAATTTCTTTGTTGGTGATTTTTTGCATGTCCGTACCGATTTCATAAATACATTTTAAATAATCTTCTTTATTTGGAGTCATTCGTTTCCTCTTGTTCATTCTCTCCATCTAGTATACCAAAAAAAGCTAGATTTCTCTAGCTTTCTGTCATAATGCTTGTGATTTTAGTCTAGTTCTTTAACTGCAGCAATAGCAGCTTCAAAGTCTGGCTCCGTGTTGATATTGTCAACGTATTCTACATAACGGATGACATTGTCAGTATCGAGAACAAAGACGGCACGTGCAAGGAAATGCCATTCGTTGATCAAGAGCGCATAATCGCGTCCGAAAGAATGGTCGAAGTAGTCTGAAAGCATGATAGCATTGTCAAGACCTTCAGCCCCACACCAGCGTCCTTGAGCAAATGGTAGGTCCATAGAAACGGTAAGAACGACGGTGTTGTCAAGGTTGGCAAGTTCCTGGTTGAAGCGACGTGTTTGCGTTGAGCAGATCCCAGTATCGATAGAAGGGACAACACTCAAGACTTTTTTCTTTCCATCAAAGTCAGCTAGCGTTTTTTTAGAGAGATCGGTTGTCGTAAGAGAAAAGTCAAGTGCCTTGTCTCCGACTTGCAGTTGTTTACCTGTAAAGGTTACAGGATTTCCGAGAAAAGTGGTCATGAAACTACTCCATTCTTTTTTCTTTTATTTTACCGAGAATTGTCAGATTTTTCCAATGATTTGACCGGAAATTGAAAAACGCCAATTCGGTGAGAATGACGTTTTAAATGGATTATTTTGACAAACCTTCAGCAATCTTGTCAAGGTTGTATTTCATCATGTTGTAGTAGCTGTCACCTTCTTTACCTTCTTCAGCAATTGAGTCAGTGAAGATTTGTGCGTAAATTGGAATATTTGTGTCTTGTGAAACAGTCTTCATTGGACGGTCATCGACACTTGATTCAACAAAGAGTGATGGAACTTTTGTTTGGCGAAGCTTTTCAACCAAGGTCTTGATTTGTTCAGGTGTTCCTTCTTCTTCTGTGTTGATTTCCCAGATGTAGGCACTTGGGACTCCGTAAGCTTTAGAGAAGTATTTGAAGCATCCTTCGCTGGTTACAATGAGTTTTTTCTCAGCAGGGATATTGTTAAATTTCTCTTTGGCTTCCTTGTCTAGTTTGTCTAGCTTTTCAGTATAGTCTTTGAGATTTTTTTCGTAGAATTCCTTGTTGCTAGGGTCTTTTGCAATCAACTGTTTAGCGATATTTTTAGCATAAATCATCCCATTTTCAAGGTTGAGCCAAGCGTGTGGGTCTTCTTTGCCTTTCTCGTTTTGGCCTTCAAGGTAGATGATATCTACACCGTCGCTGACTGCAAAGTAGTCTTTGTTTTCAGTTTTCTTGGCATTTTCGACCAATTTTGTAAACCAAGCATTGCCACCTGTTTCAAGGTTGATACCGTTATAGAAAATCAAGTCAGCTTGAGAGGTTTTCTTAACGTCTTCAGGAAGTGGTTCGTATTCGTGTGGGTCTTGACCAACAGGAACGATACTATGAAGATCAATCTTGTCACCAGCGATATTTTTGGTAATATCAGCGATGATTGAGTTTGTAGCAACAACTTTTAGTTTTTGACCAGAAGCAGTATCTTTTTTTCCGCTAGCACATGCGACAAGTGCAATGACGGAAAGAAAGAGTACAAGCAATGTACCTAATTTTTTCATTAGATTCCTCCAGATAGGGTTTCCCGTTATTTAATGATTTTTTTGTTTTTCAGTTTCAAGTATCGTTGTTTAGGAGAGATAAAGAAACTGATTAGAAAGAAGCTGGCGGATGTGAGCACGATGCTGGATCCTGCTGCGAGATTGAAGCTATAGCCGATAAAGAGTCCCAAAACAGAAGCGGTTGCCCCTAGGGTTGATGAAAGGAAAATCATGCTCTTTAGGCTATTAGCATAAAGGTAAGCCGTCGCAGCTGGGGTGATCAACATGGCTACGATAAGAATCGTTCCAACACTTTGCATGGCGGTGACTGACACAAGGGTCAAGAGCACCATGAGCAGATAGTGGTAGAAATTGACGGGCATTCCCATGGCTTTAGCCAGGAGCTCGTCAAAGGATGTAATCAATAGTTGTTTAAAGAAAATCCCGATAATCAAAAGAATCAATGCCCCAACACCGATGGTGATCCACATGTCCGTATCTTGGACAGCGAGGATATTCCCAAAAAGGATATGGAAGAGGTCTGTCGAACTCTTGGCAACACTAATCAAGATGACACCTAAGGCTAAGAAAGATGAAAAGGTAATACCAATGGCGGTGTCACTCTTGATGATAGAGTTTCCCTTGATGTAGGTAATGATGATGGAAGCCATCAAACCAAAGATGATCGCTCCAATAAAGAAATCAATTCCCAGGATAAAGGAAAGGGCTACGCCGGGCAAAACTGCGTGAGAGATAGCATCTCCCATGAGAGACATCCCACGTAGGATGATAAAACATCCCACAGCTCCAGCAACAACTCCGATGACAATAGCTGTTATCAAGGCGTTTTGTAGGAAATGGAAATTTTGCAATCCATTGATAAATTCTGCTATCATAGGTCACCTCCATTGAAAAAGAGTTTGCTACCGTAGGCCTTTTTAAGATTGGCTTCGGTAAAGGTTTCTATAGTCGGACCAAGGTCTATTAATTCTCGATTGAGAAGCAAAACTTGGTCGAAATAATGGGGGACTTTGCTGAGGTCATGATGGACGATGAGAACTGTTTTACCAGATTTTTTTAGGTCTCTCAGCGTGTTCATGATAATCTCTTCACTAACCGAGTCAATCCCGACAAAAGGCTCATCTAAAAAGATGTAGTCAGCTTCCTGCACAAGGCAGCGGGCAATCAACACACGTTGGAATTGTCCTCCTGAGAGCTGGCTGATTTGGCGATCAGCATAGTCTGAAAGTCCAACGATTTCAAGAGCCTCTGCCACTTTTTTCCAGTGGCTGGCCTTTAAAGTGTGAAAAAGCGGGATAGATGGATAGAGTCCCAGTGAGACACATTCCTTGACCTTGATAGGGAAATTGTAGTCGATATGGATTTTTTGCTCGACATAGGCAACTCGATGTAAAGATTTCTTGACTTCTTTGTCGTCGAGAAAGGCCTGACCTTCATGTGGGATAATTCCCAACATACCTTTTAATAAAGTTGATTTTCCAGCACCATTTGGACCAATAATTCCGGTAATCGTTGGTCCTTGGAGCACTAGTGAAATATCCTTTAGTGCCAACGTTTCTTTGTAGGAGACACTGAGGTTTTCGATACGTATCATACAGTTGTATTCCTCCTGCCTTTTAATATACCTTAAAAAAAAAATTAAGTCAAGTTAATTTTTGAAAAATTTAAAATAATAACTGAAAAACGAAGAAAAAAGAGAAACCATTTTTAATTGCATTCCCAAGTGTTTTTTGCTAAGCTAAGAATAAGTGAAAAATGAAAGCGAGAACAAGATGACACGTTATCAAGATGATTTTTATGATGCTATTAATGGCGAATGGGAAAAAACAGCTGTCATTCCAGCTGATAAATCTCGAACAGGTGGTTTTATTGACCTTGATGAGGAAATTGAAGAGTTGATGCTGGCAACAACGGACAAGTGGTTGGCAGGAGAGGATGTCCCAGAGGATGCTATCCTCGCAAACTTTGTTAAGTACCATCGCATGGTACGCGATTTTGATAAGAGAGAAGCAGATGGGATCAAGCCCGTCCTTCCTCTGCTCAAGGAATATCAGGATTTGGAGAGTTTTGCAGATTTTACCAGCAAACTGGCAGAGTTCGAACTAGCTGGTAAACCAAACTTCCTTCCATTTGGTGTATCGCCAGACTTTATGGATGCCAGAACCAATGTTCTTTGGGCCAGTGCTCCAGGAACAATCTTGCCAGATACAACCTACTATGCTGAAGACCATCCTCAACGTGAGGAGCTCTTGACTCTTTGGAAGGAAAGTACAACGAATCTTCTCAAAGCCTATGATTTCTCAGACGAGGAAATCGCAGACTTACTAGAGAAGAGATTGGAATTGGACCGTCGTATCGCAGCAGTGGTTCTTTCAAACGAAGAAAGTTCAGAATATGCCAAACTCTACCATCCATACGCTTATGAGGATTTCAAGAAATTTGCCCCTTCCCTACCTTTGGATGATTTCTTCCAAGCTGTTCTTGGGCAAATTCCAGATAAGGTTATCGTAGACGAGGAACGTTTCTGGCAAGCAGCAGAGCAATTCTATAGTGAAGAAGCATGGCCTTTGCTTAAGGCGACTTTGATTTTGGGCGTAGTCAATCTTTCAACCAGCTATCTAACTGACGAGATTCGTGTTTTGTCAGGTGCCTACGGACGTGCCCTTTCAGGTGTGCCAGAAGCTCAGGACAAGGTCAAGGCAGCTTATCATTTGGCCCAAGGTCCCTTTAAGCAAGCCCTTGGTCTCTGGTACGCGCATGAAAAATTCTCTCCAGAAGCTAAGGCAGACGTAGAGAAAAAAGTAGCGACTATGATTGACGTTTATAAGGAACGTTTGGCTAAGAATGACTGGCTCACGCCTGAAACGCGTGACAAGGCCATTGTCAAACTTAATGTCATCAAGCCTTATATCGGTTATCCAGAGGAATTGCCAGCCCGCTACAAGGACAAGGTAGTGGATGAAACTGCCAGTCTCTTTGAGAATGCCCTAGCCTTTGCGCGTGTGGAAATCAAGCACAGCTGGAGTAAGTGGAACCAACCGGTTGACTACAAGGAGTGGGGCATGCCTGCTCATATGGTCAATGCCTACTATAATCCTCAGAAGAACTTGATTGTCTTCCCAGCGGCTATTTTACAGGCTCCATTCTATGACTTGCACCAGTCGTCTTCAGCCAACTACGGTGGTATTGGTGCTGTTATTGCTCACGAGATTTCTCATGCCTTTGACACAAATGGTGCGTCCTTTGATGAAAATGGTAGCCTCAAGGATTGGTGGACAGAGAGTGACTATACTGCTTTCAAAGAAAAAACACAAAAAGTTATCGACCAGTTTGATGGGCAAGAATCTTACGGTGCAAGAATCAACGGGAAACTAACCGTGTCTGAAAACGTTGCTGACTTGGGAGGAATTGCTGCAGCCCTTGAAGCTGCTAAGAGAGAACCAGACTTCTCAGCTGAAGAATTTTTCCACAACTTTGCTCGTATCTGGCGCATGAAAGGCCGTCCAGAATTGATGAAACTTATGGCCAGTGTCGATGTGCACGCGCCTGCCAAACTCCGTGTCAATGTGCAAGTGCCAAACTTCGATGACTTCTTTACAACATACGATGTCAAAGAAGGCGACGGCATGTGGCGTTCACCAGAGGACCGTGTGATTATTTGGTAAAGTAAGTCTCTAACCAAGTATCATCTTGGAATTAATGGTTCATTTTTGAAGTTTATCAATCTGAAAATGCAATGCTATCGAGGTTAACATGAAGAAATTTTTAATGACGCTTTCAGCTATTCTTTCGATTTCAGTTTTAGCATCTTGTAGTCTCAATAAAAATAGGAACAATACAGAACCTTCATCTGCACTATCATCTGTCTCCAAAGACGATAAGACTAGTGTATCAACAGAAGCTAAGGCTGAAAATACTAGTGACTCGTCAACCAAGGAATCGCAATCGACTGCTGAAAATAAGAAAGAAACCAGACAAGATTTATATAAAGAAGTGATTGAACGCTATAAACACTTTACAGACCTTTTAAAACAAGGTAATAGAGAAGATTTATACAAGGAAAATAAACAAGATAAGATTACTTCAGAAGAATATGGCCTAGTTTTCTCTCGAATGGATTATCAAAATGCATCTGATTGGAAATACGCAATTGTTGATTTGAATAAGGATGGTCAAGACGAGTTGCTTATTGGCGATGAAAAATTTATTTCAGCCATTTATTATTTGGAAAATCAAAAACCTAGCTTACTTCACACAGCATATATAGCTTCTGCAGGTGGTTTTCGCTCAGGATTTGATATTTATGAAAACGGTCAAGTCTCTTATGCAGACTGGCAGTCAACTCGTCCAGAAATGAATCTGGCTCTATATTCGTTTGATAAAAATGGAGTGCAGAAGATTAAAGAAGCAACTATTCAAATAGGTGGCAATGAAAAAGCAGAGCAAGTTTTAGATATCTCTTCTGAAAAGCTTGATTTGTCTAACATTGACTGGAAAGAATTGAATCGAGCTAATTAGTTTTGAATTATTTTTCTAGTTCAACTTTGATTCTACTGAGCAAATATTAACATAGAAATAGAAGCTACAAAAAAACCAAGGAAATTATCCTTGGTTTTTGCTTGCTAGAAAAAGGGATTAAAGGTTTTTTCGTGAGCGATAGTCGTAGCTGGACCATGTCCAGGATAGACATCGTAGTTAGGAAGGGTGAAGAGTTGCGTCTGGACACTATGGAGAAGTTGTTCTATGCTACCTGTAGGAAGGTCTGTCCGACCGATGGTTTCGCGGAAAAGAGCATCTCCCGTCAAGACTAGATGAGCATCAGGAAAGACGAGGGAAACGCCGCCAATAGAGTGCCCTGGGGTAGGTAGAACTGTAAAACGAAATTCCTCAAGCTGGTATTCCTCATGAAAGACAAAGGTGTGCTCTGCTGGTTTTGCGACCACATCTGCCATATCATCATGACGAGGGAGACCAGAGAGATTATCGACTGGAGTGTAAAGCCAGCTAGCTTCGCTCTCTGCTACATAAACTGGAGGATTTCCAAAAGTTTCACGAACCAAGTCCAGACTCATAATATGGTCGTAGTGGGTGTGGGTCAGGAGAATCGCACAGACGGGTTTGTTGATTTTCTCAATAGTCTTGCGAATAGCTTCCCAATGGCTACCTGGGTCAACTACAATCAGGTGTTGTTCTCCCTCTATGTAGTAGGTATTTTCATAGGCAACGGGATTCACGGTTTTATGGATTTTCATAAAGTCTCCAATCTCAAAGAAAGTACTAAACTAAGTATAGCATAGAAGAAGGAAATAAAGTGAAGAGAAAGTCCCTCTTTTGTATTCAAGGTTGGTTGATTTATATTAAAAAAAGAAGGAAATTGCTGTAAGATAAGTTGTTTCGGATTTTTTAGTTGAACGGTAATAAGAGAATAGCATAAATAAGAAATAACTGATAAAAATACAGTTTCTTTTATTGAGAACGCATTTGGATTTTATAGTTATAATTATAAATAAAATATGTTAAAAAATAATATTTGCGAAGTGTATCAAAATATAAATATAATAATTTGATACATTAAATAGTATTTTATTTGTTTTCATATAATAACAAAAAACAAGGTTTACAGTTTGTAAATAAAGGGTTTTGATAGAGTTTTATGAATCAAATAATTTGAATATTATAACTTTATTTTAAATAAAATTATAAAAGTTGTTGAAAAAGATAGGGAAAAGTGTTAGTATGAATATGCATATTGAATACGAGGATATAATCCTTTTAGAATAATGAAATTTAAGGACCATTTTTTGAGTAGGGAAGAAATTTCGTTTTTTCTATATTTCAATATCAATATAATAAAAATAGGAAGGTTGTGTATCTTATGAAGAGTAAGCAACAGGGGTTTAGAACGGAGAAGTACATTCGTTATGGCATTCGGAAGTACAGCTTTGGGGCAGCGTCGGTGGCAATTGCGGCCGGTTTGATGATGTTCCTAGGTAATGGTGCGGTATCGGCAGCGGAAGTACAAGGTGCAGATGCAACAGTGGCAACGACAACACCAGTAGCAACAAAGGAGTCGGAGTCAACTATAACGGCGGAGAAATCTGAAGCTAAGGCGTCAGAAAAAGTAGTAGAGACTAAAAAAGTTGATAAGACTGCTCTGACTAAAAAAGTAGTTGAGTTAGAAGCGAAGATTGCATCTGCAAAGAAAGCTGATGCAACAGCGATAGCTACTGCAAATGAAGTATTGACTGCGGCAAAGGCAGTTCTTGCAAACGAAACTGCAAAACAGGCTGATATCGATGCAGAGCATGCTAAAGTTGAAGCTTTGATTACAGTTGTAGTTGAGTCAGACGAAGCTGGGAAACAAGTTGAGGAAACAGCAGCAACTACAGCAGTCAAACCAGTGGCGACCACTGCTACAGAAAAAGCAGAAAAAGTAGAAGAAACAAAAGAAACTGTCGAACCAGTCCAAGAAGGTAAAAAAGTCTTAGAACAAGTTACGTCTGAAGCTGAGGTAACCAATGTTTTAGCAACTGAAGCAGTCCGTAGAAATAAGCTTGAGGCTGAAAACAAAGCAGCAATTGAGGCGGCGATAGCTAATAATAAGGAAGTTATTGCAGAAACCAAAAAAGTCCTAGCGAATGATACCCTTACAGCTAAACAAATCAATGATCAATTGTCACGCTTAAATGATTCCATTATTGCTGTCTACAATGATTTGAAGAAAGCGGGAGTTGGAAAAGACGGAAACTTCGGAGTAGCTTTGGCTGCTCAAGATTTCTATGCTGAAGAGGGTTCTAACACAACTCATGCATCGGAAACAAACGCTTCAAATCATACTGGTAAAGATACCTATACAATTCCGGTACAAGAAATTAAATTAATTACGGGTACTGATGCTACAGGGCTAGAGATTGAAGTCTATTCTAATCAACGGACTGGTGAAGATACCAATGCTGGAAATGGGATGCATACAGAACAAGGTGGAAAAACTGGTCATAACAACAAAGGACGTGTAGACTATCCATTAACCCCTGATGCCGCTAAAAAGTTAGCTGAAGAAGCACCACTTTGGAGAAATAAACTCCGTGCGGATGGGTCAAGAATTTCAAACGCTGCGACGTCAATATACTCTGCTAACGGTGGTTATGAATACCTAGCTACAGAAATTTATGGCTATGGGTATGAACAAGGAGTTGACAGAGTTTATATTAAAGGTTTGAAAGATCGTATTGCAGTTACAGAAAAAGCTAAGCAAGCTGGTTGGAGTCTTACCTCTGTAACACCAACTAACCTTGTACCAGGTGTTGCTTATGATGAGGCGACAGATACCATTCAAGGTAAAGTAATTGCTGGTATTGAAAATGGAGTGTATGACTTACGATTCAATATTACTGCAACGAATACAGATGGGCGGACTGTTACCTTCCAAATTCAGAATCTACGTGCTGGTTGGGTAGGTTGGCAAGATAGCACACCTCCTACAATTCAGTCAGATTCAGCTCGTTATGATAGAACTGTTGGTGATGATGCGAATATCAATCTTCGTTTTCATGATTCTTCGGGAGCTAGTGCGATACCTGGCAATTCAGCAGGAAACTATGACTATACAACTGCTGAAGGTAAAGTAGTTAAAGTTCGTCAAAATTCTTCTAAAGCAGTCACAGGTGTCTCAGGCTACAACACTATAGGAGCAGAATTAGATGATTCTAAAGTGTTGATTCCTGGTACCAACTATACTGTAACAAACAGTACTGCTGAAGAGCAAAAAGCTGCTGGAACCAATATGGGTAATGCTGTCATTGGAGGTAAGGTGACAGAGGCAGGTATCTATACCATTTCAGTATTTGCTAAAGATTATGATAAGTTATCTAATAATACGACATGGAATCAGTCAGGTCAAGAGGCGCACGGTTCTATTACTGTAGTTGTTAAGCCTAAAGTTGAAGTTCAAAACGTTGAAACCTATTCAACAACAGTTCCTGTTAAAATCTCGAAAGGTGCTACAAGTGCTAAGGTTACAATGCCAGATGGAACTGTAACAAACTTGAAAGCCGTTAATGGTAAATGGCTTGTAGATAGTGGTTCAACCAATACAGCGGTTACTGAAAATCAAGAACTAGGTGCTGTAGATTCAAATACTGTCTTTAATATTCCAGTCACGTCAGAGGCAACTGCAAAAGTTGGTGTTGATAATATCAAAGTAGAAGCATCAGCTGAAAATGTTAAGGGAACTTTCTTACGTGATCAAGTTGAATTGAATGGAACTGATGGGCAAAAACACACTGCAGTTTTAAATAGTACATCTGGTCACTGGGAGCTTCCTGCCGACTATGCCGAAGTGAAAACAGCAAATGGAGATGGGACTACAACTTGGACGAAACGCCAAGTATACACTGAAACGAAACTAGATGGCGGTATGAAATTCTTCATTTACGAATATACTCGTCAACTTGATAAAGATGGAAATGTAACAAGTGTAACTACTCCTGATCGTCCAATGACGGAATATGTTTCTCAAAATACTAACCAAGCTGGCGATGGTATGTCAGTAACTATTACTTTTGACAAATATTCAAACACATGGACATCATCAGATGGAACAGAAGTTACTGCTAAAAAGTTGGGTGATGATTCATGGGAAGTTCATACTAAATCAGGTTTTGGTGGAATCATTAGAGGAACAATCGCAACTAACTCAGATGTTGCGACTGTTGTCAATACGAAACCAACTGCAAGCTCACAAGATTATACTTCTACTAAAGGAACTGCGGTAGATCTCCGTAATGAAGCAAAAGCTGCAGTGACAATCTCTGATGCAGAAGATACTAAGTACGGAAAAACAACTTACATTACTCGTATTACAGTAACATCTCCTTCAGGAGTTCAGAAGGTTTATGACACTAAACAAGATGCAAACAACTATAATCTTGCTAGTGGTTATACACTGAGTGAAGTGGGGGTCTATACAGTAACAGTTGACGTTATTGATAGTAATGGCAATTACACAACAGATGCTACAATAGGTGGAACTGAATCTGGTGTGGATCATGGGGCTGGCTCATCAACCGCTACAACAACTTACCACATCACAGTAACAGACACGATTGAAGGTCATAATGTAACATCCACAGATGTTCAAGGAGCGACTCAAACAGGTACTCCAACCTTTACATCTGTTGGTGATGGCTCACCTGTGGCACCAAGTGCTACTTCACCTGCTAAGTTGGTAGATCCTACCACTGGTAAGTTAGTTGACCAAGTAACAATTGATGGTCAAGGAACATACACAATTAATAATGAAACTGGTGTTGTGACATTTGTTCCGTTGAAAACATTCACAGGTACAGCAGCCCCAGTGACTGTATCATTAACAGCAACTCTTGGTCAAGATAAAGATGGACAACCTATTACCGCTACAGCGACAGCAACATATACTCCAACTGTTACACCAGTTACTCCAACAGCAACTCCTGCAGAATCAACTGGTATCCAAGGCGCTACTCAAACAGGAACGGTAGCATTCAAAGAAGGACACTCTGTTGCTCCAATCAAGCCGAACTCAGCTGTTCTTCTTGATAAGAATGGTACTCCGGTAGCACCTGGAGCTTCAGTAGATGCTTTGGATGAGAATGGTAACAAAGTAGGGGAATATACAATTGACCCAACTTCAAATACTGTAACATTCAGTCCAACCGATAAGACTTACAAAGGTAAAGTCCAACCTGCAACAGTTCAGGCTGAAGATGAGAATGGTACAAAAGTTAAGACAACTTATACTCCACATATTGTAGGTGTTACTCCAACAGCAGAACCTGCTAAGTCAGTTGATGTCCAAGGAGCAACTCAAGAAAGTACAGTAACATTCAATGGTGGTACGACTACATTGGATGGTAAACAGGTGACTGTGGATATTGACCCAGCTACTTTCACTCTTTTAGATGAAACCGGAACTCCAACAACATCTGTTCCAGCTAAAGACCCTAGTGGAAATGTTATTGGTACATATACTCTGAAAACAGTTGGTGGACAAGCCGTTGCAGTCTTTACCCCAACTGATAAGACTTATAGTGGTGAAGTTCAACCTGTGCGTGTACAGGCTAAAGATAAAAATGGTATTTCGGTTGAAACAACTTACACACCATTGATTACGCCAGTTATACCAACAGCAACTCCAGCAACTTCTGAAAATATTCAAGGAGCAACACAAACAGGCACCCCTACATTTGTTCAAGGTGATGCAATTGCACCAATTAAACAGGGTTCAGTAAAACTTCTTGATAAAGAAGGAAATGAAGTTCCTGCAGGTCAGACAACTCCAGCTTATGCTGAAGATGGGACTACTGAAATTGGTACATTCTCTATTGATCCAACAACTGGAAAGGTAACCTTTAGTCCAACGGATAAATTGTATTCTGGTAAGGTTACTCCAGCAACTGTGCAAGCAGAAGATGAAAACGGAACTAAAGTGACGACAACTTACACGCCACAAATTATCCCAGTAAATCCTATTGGAGTTCCTGCGACTTCTGAAGATGTTCAAGGTGCAACTCAAACTGGAAAACCAGAATTCCAAGGTGGAACTGCAGTTGTCAATGGAAAAGAAGTTACTGTTGAGATGAATGACACTGTTCCAGCTAAATTGATTGATTCTAAAACTGGAAATGTTGTGGATTCTATCACTATTCCGGGTGAAGGTACTTATACTGTAGCACCGGACGGAACAGTAACCTTTGTTCCTGAAAAAACCTTTACAGGTCAAGCATCAGGCGTTGAAGTTTTACGTGAAGACAAGAATGGAACCCCAGTTACAGCAAGCTACACTCCAGTTGTTAAGGAAGCAATTCCAACAGCTACTGATGCTGTTACAGAAGACATTCAAGGTGCAACTCAAAAAGGAGTGCCTACATTCCTAGGTGGTAGGGTTACTGTTAATGGAGTGGAAAAAATTGTTCCTATTGATGAAACCAAGGGTCTTGAACTTATTGATCCAAAAACAGGAAAACCAACAGATCAACCAATTGTCATTCCAGGCGAAGGAACTTATACTGTAAATAATGGTATGGTAGAATTTAAGCCAGAACCACAATTTACTGGAAAAGGAACAGGCGTAGAAGTTCAACGTGTAGATGAGAATGGAACTCCTGTAAAAGCTAAATACACTCCAGTTGTTAAACCAGCAACTCCAACAAGTTCGGATGTTATTACAACAGATGTTCAGGGTGCAACTCAATCAGGAACACCAACATTTGAAGGTGGAAAAGTCAAAGTTAATGGTATTGAGAAAACTGTTGAAATTGATGAAGCAGTCAAACCAACGTTTGATGATGGTACAACAGAGAAGACAGTTCCAGGTGAAGGTACATATACTATTGATGAAACTGGAAAAGTAACCTTTACTCCCGAGAAGACATTTACAGGTCAAGCAACAGGTGTGACTGTTAAGCGTGTTGATAAGAATGGAACCCCAATTACAGCTAAGTATACCCCAGTTGTTATCCCGGTTACACCTACTTCAAAAGATTCTGAATCAGAAGGTCCGAAAGGACAACCTCAATCAGGAACACCAACATTTGAAGGCGGAAAAGTAACAATCAATGGTAAAGAAATTCCGGTAGAAATTGATGAAACAGTCAAACCAACGTTTGATGATGGTACAACAGAGAAGAAGGTACCAGGTGAGGGTACATATACTATTGATGAAGCTGGAAAAGTTACTTTCACACCAGAGCCAGAATTTGTAGGTCGAGCAACTGGAGTAACAGTTAAACGTGTTGATAAGAATGGAACCCCAATTACAGCTAAATACATCCCTACTGTACGTCCGAATACTTCATTTGTTGATACTAAAGGAAATATCCTAGCACCAAGTGAAGATGGTTCGCAACCTAAGAAAGATATTCCAGGATATAAAATTGTTGAAACTAAGGTTGATGAAAAAGGCAATGTGGTCCACGTTTATGAGAAGGTTAAGACCAGCCATAAAGATAAGGAAGGCAATGACATTCCAGGTTATCCAAGCGAAGACGGTGAACAACCTAAGAAAGATATCCCAGGTTACCGCTTCGTAGAGACTAAGAAACTTCCAAACGGCGACACAGAACATGTCTACGAAAAAGTGAAGACCAGTCATAAGGATAAGGAAGGCAATGAAATTCCAGGCCATCCAACCGAAGACGGCGAACAACCGAAGAAAGATATTCCAGGTTACCGCTTCGTAGAGACTAAGAAACTTCCAAACGGCGACACAGAACATGTCTACGAAAAAGTGAAGACTAGTCACAAGGATAAGGAAGGCAATGAAATTCCAGGTTATCCAACCGAAGACGGCGAACAACCGAAGAAAGATATTCCAGGTTAC
>NZ_LAYF01000060.1:0-346 GCF_001588645.1 Streptococcus oralis
CAAAGTTGACAAATTCTTCCAAAACGCAGTCTGCTGAATCAGCTAGTGCATAGGCTTCTTCCAAGTCTGCTTCTGAGCGAATGACCTTTTGACCATGTCCGTCGTAGCCACCTGTCGCAGTCTTGAGAACATAGTTTTTGGACAGGTCAATATTTGCCAATTCTTGGCTAGAAGTCACGACTTTGTAGGGTGCAACGGTAACTTGAGCCTTGTTTGCGAGAAAGTCCTTTTCAAAAATCCGATTTTGAGAAATGCGGAGCAGGTCCGTCCCTTGAGAGAGCTGACCATCCTTGATAACGGCATCCAAACCGTCCGCATCAACATTTTCAAACTCATAGGTCAGGAC
>NZ_LAYF01000061.1:0-265 GCF_001588645.1 Streptococcus oralis
TGGGGTGGTGGATGACCAGATCTGGTCCAACTCCCGCTTTAAGCTAGCGCTCAAGGTGGCAGACCGGACGGACTCGATGGAAATGCTTAAGACGCCAGATGCGGCAGAGATCACCCAGACAGGACGGGCCTATCTGCAGGTCGGCAATAATGAAGTCTATGAACTCTTCCAGTCAGCCTGGTCAGGGGCAGACTACCAGCCGGATAAGGATGAGATGGGTATCGAAGACCATACCATCTATTTAATCAACGACCTAGGCCAATAT
>NZ_LAYF01000062.1:0-350 GCF_001588645.1 Streptococcus oralis
TTTAGAAGTATTACTTTCGTCCTTGAGGGCTAAGGAAAAAAGCTGAGACATTCATATCTCAGCCTTTTTTCTATTTCACAGATGCTCCGTTAGTTGCGATGACTTCCTTATACCAGTCAAAGGATTTCTTCTTGGAGCGCTTGAGTGTTCCCCTGCCTTCATTGTCCCTGTCAACATAGATAAAGCCATAGCGCTTCTTCATCTCACCAGTGCCGGCTGACACTAGATCGATACAGCCCCAGGTCGTGTAGCCCCACAGCACTACACCGTCCTCATTGATGGCTTCACGCATGGCCTTGACATGGGCCGCCAGATAGTCAATCCGGTAATCATCAGCCACATAGCCATTT
>NZ_LAYF01000063.1:0-273 GCF_001588645.1 Streptococcus oralis
ATTGATGAAGACCCAGAAAATAACTTAGCCTTTCTGCAATTTATGTATAAGAGATGGCCTTTCTTCAAGTCACTCTTATCAAATGTAGACATGGTTCTGTCTAAGTCAAATATGAATATCGCTTTTGAGTATGCGCAGCTTTGTGAAGATCAGAATGTGCGTGATATTTTCAATATTATCTTGGATGAGTGGCAGCTGACCAAGGATGTTATTTTGGAGATTGAAGGTCATGATGAGCTCCTTGCAGAAAATACCTATCTGAGGGATAGCTTG
>NZ_LAYF01000064.1:0-299 GCF_001588645.1 Streptococcus oralis
TCTGCGGTGCCAACTGTTCGTGGCGTTGAAGCAGGGGTGGTTCATGATCCCAAAGCGCGTGTCCTAGGCTATCATGCCGGTAGTGCTGGACTTTTTTCAAGACTTGAGGATTTGCAGATCTTTTTAGAGCATTATTTGCAGGATGAGTTTGCAGAGAAATTGAGCCAAAACTTTGCTCTAGAGCCGGGCAAGACACGCAGTCTAGCTTGGAATTTAGAAGGGAAATGGCTGGATCATACTGGCTATACGGGGACTTTTGTCATGTATAATCGGGCGGAGCAGAAAGCCGCAATCTTTCT
>NZ_LAYF01000065.1:0-381 GCF_001588645.1 Streptococcus oralis
TTTAGTTCCTGAGCGATTTGCTTCATGGTGGTTATATCGAGAATGCCCATCAGGTCAAAGCGGAAACCGTCAAAGCCGTAGAGGCTAACCCATTGCTGGACAGATTGCTGGATATAATGCCGCACCATAGCTTTTTCGCTGGCTACATCATTCCCGCAGAAGGTACCGTTTGTCCGTAGGCCTTGCTCATCGAGACGATAGAAGTAGCCTGGGACAATTTTTTCAAAAGCATAGGCATCTGCTTCATAGACGTGATTGTAGACGACATCCATGATAACGCTCATATCAGCCTGGTGATAAGCTGCAATCGCGTCTTGTAGTTCAAAGATACGGCTATAGGGATCGTGTGGGTCGCTTGAGAAGCTGCCTTCAGGAACTAAA
>NZ_LAYF01000066.1:0-243 GCF_001588645.1 Streptococcus oralis
AGAATGGACTTGCCCTTCTTCTTCTCATCATCCAAGAGCTGGATAAGGTCTGCAATCGCTACCGGATCCAGACCCAGAAAAGGCTCATCTACAATAAAAAGGCTGGGATCAACTACAAAAGCACAGATAATCATCACTTTTTGCTTCATCCCCTTTGAAAAGTGAACAGGGAACCAATCCAGTTTTTCCTTGAGTCGGAACATTTCCAGTAGCTTATCCACGCGTTTAAAAGCTGTTTCCTGC
>NZ_LAYF01000067.1:0-232 GCF_001588645.1 Streptococcus oralis
AAATCGTCTGATGACATTTGATGCACGTCAATCACAACGTTTTCTTGGCCTAGAGCTGCCTCAACAGATTGTTTGAAGGAGTTGGTACGCTGCACCATGATTTTATCAGTTTGGTCAACTGGTACATCTAGATGAATTGGGAATTCAACTCCCTGTGCTTGCAAAGCTTCTTTGGCTTTAGCAAATTCTGCCTTGGCCTTATCTGGGTTGTAAATGCTATCTTGGGCATCAG
>NZ_LAYF01000068.1:0-300 GCF_001588645.1 Streptococcus oralis
GACTGAGATTCGCGGTCTGCAAAAGTCTGAGCAGCGCGAGGTGGAAGAGTTCTTTGCCAAGGGTCAAAAGGGTAGCTCAGCTATGCCTCACAAACGCAATCCTATCGGATCTGAAAATATGACTGGTCTGGCGCGTGTCATTCGTGGCCACATGGTGACAGCCTTTGAGAATGTCTCTCTCTGGCATGAGCGCGATATTTCCCACTCATCTGCTGAGCGGATTATCGCACCGGATACGACCATTCTCATCGACTACATGCTCAACCGCTTCGGTAATATCGTCAAGAACCTGACCGTCTT
>NZ_LAYF01000007.1:0-131103 GCF_001588645.1 Streptococcus oralis
CCCCCTGTGAGATATGGAAGTCGCTTAGCTTTTATCCGCCATAGCTCAGTTGGTAGTAGCGCATGACTGTTAATCATGATGTCGTAGGTTCGAGTCCTACTGGCGGAGTATAGATTGAAACGTTCAATTGAGCGTTTTTTTACTTATTAATATAGTAGACTGTTGAAATTTCAAATCTTAACTTTAAAATCTATAATTACCTCTTTATTTTATTTTTAGTTCGTTTAGCTTTAAATTCTTCTTTTATAGGATTTGAAGCTTTTTTAGTTCCTTTTTTTGTTAGACTAGTGTTACTAATAAGAAAGGGAATTTTTATATGCTTCAGAAATTTTATGACCGAGCATTTGTTTTTTTGAAACTAGTTGAACAAGAATATGCCTCTTTAGGCCAGAGTTGTTCAGAGTGGGAATCACTTCATCTTCGTTTTTTACTATATTATTTAATCCGATTTAAAATTAAAAGCGATAGGGACTTTTCTCTATATCACTTTAGAACAGCTTATCGTCTATATCTAGATAAATTATTGCAAGGTGGTACAACTCTCATCCAATAGGAAGTATCTATATCATAATTACGAACGATAGTTATAGATATATTTTAAAAAATATAGAATTAGCTTATAATCAAAGGCTTTTGTATTTAGAAATGGAAGAATTCCCAAATCTTTTCTAGTGTTTCTTCTTGATAAAATAGTTTTTTTTTCTTATAATAAATTGTAAGATATAATTGCAGGTGAAATTCCTGCCATGTATATGAGAAAGGACGAGCTCCTAGTAGCTCAGACGAATTTTATTATGACTTCAGTTGTTGTTGTAGGTACCCAGTGGGGTGATGAAGGTAAAGGGAAGATTACAGATTTTCTTTCAGCTAATGCAGAAGTGATTGCTCGTTATCAAGGTGGTGATAATGCTGGTCACACGATTGTGATTGATGGTAAGAAATTTAAGTTGCACTTGATTCCATCTGGAATTTTCTTTCCTGAAAAAATCTCTGTTATTGGGAATGGGATGGTCGTGAATCCAAAATCCCTTGTGAAAGAGTTGAGCTATCTTCATGAGGAAGGTGTGACAACTGATAACTTGCGTATTTCTGATCGTGCGCATGTTATTTTGCCTTACCATATTGAGTTGGATCGCTTGCAAGAAGAGGCTAAGGGCGATAATAAGATTGGTACTACAATAAAGGGAATTGGTCCAGCATATATGGACAAGGCTGCTCGTGTTGGAATTCGTATTGCGGATCTTTTGGATAAGGATATTTTCCGTGAGCGTTTGGAACGCAATCTTGCGGAAAAGAATCGTCTGTTTGAAAAATTATATGATAGCACCCCTATTTCAGTTGATGACATTTTTGACGAGTACTATGAGTATGGCCAACAAATTAAGCAGTATGTGACAGATACGTCTGTTATCTTGAACGATGCGCTTGATAATGGCAAACGTGTGCTGTTTGAAGGGGCGCAAGGTGTCATGTTGGATATTGACCAAGGGACTTATCCATTTGTTACTTCTTCAAACCCTGTCGCTGGTGGTGTGACAATTGGGTCTGGTGTTGGTCCAAGTAAGATTGACAAGGTTGTAGGTGTATGTAAAGCCTACACAAGTCGTGTAGGAGACGGACCTTTCCCAACTGAATTGTTTGATGAAGTGGGAGATCGCATCCGTGAAGTAGGTCATGAATACGGTACAACAACTGGCCGTCCACGTCGTGTAGGTTGGTTTGACTCAGTTGTGATGCGTCACAGCCGTCGTGTATCTGGGATTACCAATCTTTCATTGAATTCTATCGATGTTTTGAGCGGTTTGGATACGGTAAAAATCTGTGTGGCCTATGATCTTGATGGTCAACGTATTGATTACTATCCTGCTAGTCTTGAGCAGTTGAAACGCTGCAAGCCAATCTACGAGGAATTGCCAGGTTGGTCAGAAGACATCACTGGAGTCCGTAATTTGGAAGACCTTCCTGAGAATGCACGTAACTATGTTCGTCGTGTAAGCGAGTTGGTTGGTGTTCGTATCTCAACTTTCTCAGTAGGACCTGGTCGTGAACAAACTAATATTTTAGAAAGTGTTTGGTCATAGGAGATTTTTAAGATTAGTTTAAGACAGGTTGGGTATACTATAGACAGTTACAAGAAGACCTCCTAACTTGTTGTAACAAATATCCTAAACTTTTCTTTTTCATAATAATCTCCCTATTAAGTCACTCCGTTGGGTGGCTTTTTTTGTCTTGGGAATCATGATATAATAATAGAATCGACAAGTAGAAAAAGGAAGAATTGATGAATTATACAGTTGAAGAAAAAGAAAGATTCATGAGAGAGGCCTTGAAGGAGGCAGAAATTGCTCTAGAACACGATGAAATTCCAATTGGCTGTGTGATTGTCAAGGATGGAGAAATCATTGGTAGGGGGCATAATGCGCGCGAGGAGTTGCAACGGGCGGTCATGCATGCGGAAATCATGGCCATAGAGAATGCGAACCTGAGTGAGGAGAGCTGGCGCTTGCTGGATTGCACGCTTTTTGTGACCATTGAGCCTTGTGTCATGTGTAGTGGGGCGATTGGACTCGCCCGTATTCCAAACGTGGTCTATGGGGCTAAAAACCAGAAATTTGGCGCCGCTGGGAGTTTGTATGATATCTTGACAGATGAGCGTCTCAACCATCGTGTAGAGGTTGAAACGGGAATTTTGGAAGATGAATGCGCAACTATTATGCAAGACTTTTTTAGAAATAGACGGAAAAAATAATTTTTCTTTTAAAATGAATAGGAATGTGATATAATAAATAGTGGAGCAACAGTTCTGCGTGAAGCGGGTCAGGGGAGGAATCCAGCAGCCCTAAGCGATTTGAATTGTGTGCTCTTTTTTCGTGCTTTTTTCGAATAAATAAGATAAAATAGCCTAGAATAAAAGATTAAATTAAAAAGAGGAATAATATGAAAATTCGTGGTTTTGAATTAGTTTCTAGTTTTACAGATGAAACTTTGTTACCTAAACGTGAGACAGCGCATGCAGCTGGCTACGACTTAAAGGTTGCGGTGCGTACGGTTATCGCTCCAGGAGAGATTGTTCTCGTCCCAACGGGTGTTAAGGCTTATATGCAGCCGACTGAGGTGCTCTATCTTTATGACCGTTCATCAAATCCTCGTAAAAAAGGTTTGGTCTTGATCAACTCTGTTGGCGTTATTGATGGAGACTATTATGGTAATCCTGGGAATGAGGGGCATATCTTTGCTCAGATGAAGAATATCACAGATCAAGAAGTTGTTCTTGAAGTTGGAGAACGTGTAGTTCAGGCTGTCTTTGCACCATTTTTAATCGCGGATGGAGATGAAGCAGCTGGCGTGCGGACTGGTGGATTTGGATCGACTGGACACTAAGATGAAGATTATCTTTGTACGTCACGGGGAACCAGATTATAGTATGCTTGATAAACTTGAAAATTCGCAACTATATAGTGGTTTTGGTCGTGATTTAGCACCATTGACAGGAAAAGGTCGCAGTCTGGCAAAAGAAGTTGCTAAAACTACATGTTTTGGAAAGGCAGAGATTATTATTTCATCGTCTGTGACGAGGGCTTTAGAAACAGCCCATTATATAGCAGTTGAAACAGGATTGGACTTATTTGTGGAGCCGTTTTTTCATGAGTGGCGTCCAGACTTAGATGGCACTAACTCTGATTTAACTAGTGTATTGGTAGCTCATGAATATTATCTAAAACATCAAGGAGGTTTATCTGAAGATTCTCCTTATCGCTATGAAACAGATCTAGAGATGCGTCATCGTTTTTTAAAAGCTTTGGAAAAATATAAAAATTATAAAACTATTATCATTGTAACTCACGGAATGCTCATGCGCCAATTTGTACCAGACGAGAAGATTGATTTTTGCCAAGTGATCGAGTGTGAGATAGAGATATAGAAAGAAGTAAAATGAAATGAGCTATAGAGATTTTCAAGCTTTTACCGCTGAGAATTGTCAAGGGTATAAGAAAGTCTATAATATCAGTATTGGAGGATTTCTTTACTTAGCTTTTCTTCCGGAAGCCTATTATAAAATTCTTTGTATTTCTTCAGAATATATGTCAATAATTGACTGTGAAAATGATCAGGTAACTCCTGTAGATGGGGATTATGATGAGACGGAATTAGTAGCCATGTATGAGGGCTGTGATTCTCCCATTTCTATTGCGGGACAATATGGTGGAAGTCTCCCTTTGGACAATGGGGAAGATATCCGAGTGACAATGGAAAAAGATCAATCTGGGAAGTATCCGATTTTAACCATTTTTTGGGAAAAGGATAAAGAAACTAGGGTGCAAATTTATAAAGGTTATTTACCGTATATTTTTGGTTTTAGTCCGGATGGAGAGTATTATGCTTATGCAGATGATGGCGGATTGACTGTTTTAAAGAAAGATAGTTGATAGCGTGAAAAACAAGAAATTTTAAAATGAGAGGATTAGAATTATCGCAAAGAAAAAAGCGACATTTGTATGTCAAAATTGTGGGTATAATTCCCCAAAATATCTAGGGCGTTGTCCTAACTGTGGGTCTTGGTCTTCTTTTGTAGAAGAGGTTGAGGTCGCCGAGGTTAAGAATGCGCGTGTGTCTTTGACAGGTGAGAAAACCAAGCCCATGAAACTGGCTGAGGTGACTTCCATCAATGTCAATCGAACCAAGACGGAGATGGAGGAATTTAACCGTGTGCTTGGTGGAGGTGTGGTACCGGGGAGTCTCGTTCTTATCGGTGGGGATCCAGGGATTGGGAAATCAACCCTTCTCTTACAAGTATCGACTCAGCTGTCCCAAGTAGGGACTGTTCTCTATGTCAGTGGGGAGGAGTCTGCCCAGCAGATTAAACTCCGTGCAGAGCGCTTGGGTAATATTGATAGCGAGTTTTATCTCTATGCAGAGACCAATATGCAGAGCGTTCGATCTGAGGTGGAGCGCATCCAACCAGATTTTCTCATCATCGACTCTATCCAGACGATTATGTCTCCTGAGATTTCAGGGGTGCAGGGGTCTGTGTCTCAGGTGCGTGAGGTAACGGCTGAACTCATGCAGTTGGCGAAGACTAATAACATTGCTATCTTTATCGTAGGACATGTGACTAAGGAAGGAACCTTGGCAGGTCCGCGTATGTTGGAGCATATGGTGGATACGGTGCTTTACTTTGAAGGGGAGCGCCACCATACCTTCCGTATTTTGAGGGCAGTCAAAAACCGTTTTGGTTCCACTAATGAGATTGGCATCTTTGAGATGCAGTCGGGTGGATTGGTTGAGGTCCTCAATCCGAGTCAAGTTTTCCTAGAAGAGCGTTTGGATGGAGCGACTGGCTCGTCAATCGTTGTGACCATGGAAGGGACCCGTCCGATTTTGGCGGAGGTTCAGGCTTTGGTAACACCAACCATGTTTGGAAATGCTAAGCGCACAACGACAGGTCTTGATTTCAATCGTGCGAGTCTGATTATGGCTGTTTTGGAAAAACGAGCAGGGCTTCTCTTGCAAAATCAGGATGCCTATCTCAAATCTGCTGGTGGCGTGAAATTGGATGAGCCTGCCATTGACTTAGCCGTTGCAGTGGCTATTGCCTCTAGTTACAAGGACAAGCCTACCAATCCTCAGGAATGTTTTGTGGGTGAACTGGGCTTGACTGGAGAGATTCGGCGTGTGAATCGTATCGAGCAGCGCATCAATGAAGCTGCTAAACTGGGCTTTACCAAGATTTATGTACCCAAGAATTCCTTGACAGGAATCACTCCACCCAAGGAAATTGAGGTCATTGGTGTGACAACGATTCAGGAAGTTTTGAAAAAGGTCTTTGCATAATCCGTGACAAATCCTCTTAAAAATGATAAGATAGGAGAAATATTTGATTGTCAAATTTTTGAGGAGGGAATCGTGTCGTATTTTGAACAGTTTATGAAAGCCAATCAGGCTTATGTTGCCCTACATGGGCAGTTAAATCTGCCACTTAAACCCAAAACCAGAGTAGCTATCGTGACCTGTATGGACTCACGTCTACACGTTGCGCAAGCTCTAGGTTTGGCCCTTGGGGATGCTCATATCTTGCGGAATGCGGGTGGTCGAGTAACTGAGGACATGATTCGTTCACTGGTGATTTCCCAGCAACAAATGGGGACAAGAGAAATCGTGGTGCTTCACCATACAGACTGTGGAGCTCAAACCTTTCAAAATGAAAGTTTTCATGAACATTTGAAACACGAGCTCGGAGTTGATGTATCTGATCAAGATTTTTTACCATTCCAGGATGTTGAAGAGAGTGTGAGAGAGGATATGCAATTGCTTAGAGAGTCTCCACTGATTCCTGATGATGTGGTTATTTCAGGTGCTGTCTATGATGTGGATACAGGAAGTATGAGAGAAGTATACTAACTTTGTCTCGAAAAATCTCATCCTAGCATAAAATCGATTGTTAAAATGTAGGATTTTTAGTTTTAATATAGCTAATATAAAATAGCATAAAACAAGGGTATAAATGTTTACTCTTGTTTTATTTTTGATTGAAAAATAAAGGAAAAAGCGCTACAATGGTAGATGGAAAATGTTGTGTAAAAAACAAGTGATACATAAATACCGGAGGAAATCATGTCTTTTTCTGATTTAAAGCTGTTTGCCCTTTCTTCTAATAGAGAATTGGCAGAGCGTGTGGCGCAAGAAATTGGGATAGAGTTGGGGAAGTCGACTGTTCGCCAATTTTCAGATGGGGAGATTCAGGTCAACATAGAAGAATCAATCCGTGGAAAACACGTCTTTATCCTACAATCAACTAGTTCACCTGTAAATGATAATTTACTTGAAATTTTGATCATGGTGGACGCATTGAAGCGTGCTAGTGCAGAATCTGTCAATGTTGTTATGCCTTACTATGGCTATGCACGTCAGGATAGAAAAGCGCGCGCGCGTGAGCCAATCACTGCAAAACTCGTTGCAAACATGCTAGAAGTTGCTGGGGTAGATCGTTTGTTGACGATTGATTTGCACGCTGCACAGATTCAGGGATTCTTTGATATTCCTGTAGATCACTTGATGGGTGCTCCATTGATTGCGGACTATTTTGAACGTCGTGGCATGGTTGGCTCGGACTACGTGGTTGTCAGCCCAGACCATGGTGGGGTAACTCGTGCTCGTAAATTGGCAGAGTTTTTGAAAACTCCGATCGCGATTATTGACAAGCGCCGTAGTGTAGACAAGATGAATACCAGTGAAGTGATGAACATCATTGGTAAGGTAGAAGGTAAGACTTGTATCTTGATTGACGATATGATCGATACAGCTGGAACTATTTGTCATGCGGCGGATGCTCTTGCTGAAGCAGGTGCTGTTGAAGTTTACGCAAGCTGTACGCACCCAGTTCTTTCTGGGCCAGCTATGGATAATATTCAAAAATCAGCTATTAAAAAATTGGTTGTTTTGGATACTATCTACCTACCAGAAGAGCGTTTGATTGATAAGATTGAACAAATTTCGATTGCTCATCTTCTGGGCGATGCTATTATTCGTATCCACGAAAAACGTCCTCTTTCTCCATTATTTAGTATCGAGAAAAAAATCTAAACTTTCACTTGAATAAACGAATCTCCTAGCAAGTTTCTTTTCTTGCTAGGAGATTTTTATAGTCAAAATCTGCAAGCCTTTTCAAAATATGCTATACTGAGAAAAAAGGAGGATTTCTATGAGTCAAGAATTCATCAACCCAAGTGATGGTGTGATCCGTCAGTATCTGGCGACCAGTAAAACGTTAGCGGTAGTGGGCTTGTCTGACCGTGAGGAAACAACTAGTAATCGAGTGACCAAGGAAATGCAAGCTCGGGGCTATAAAATCATTCCAGTTAATCCCAAGGCTGCAGGTGGGGAAATCTTGGGAGAAAAGGCTTATGCGAGTCTAGCTGAGATTCCTTTTCCTGTAGATATCGTCAATGTATATCGTCGCAGTGAATTTTTACCTGATGTAGCACGAGACTTTCTCAAGGCGGATGCCAAGATTTTTTGGGCACAACTGGGACTTGAAAGTCTAGAAGCGGAAGAAATCTTGCGTGCTGGAGGATGCGATGACATCGTGATGAATCGTTGCATCAAAAGAGAACATACTCGCTTAATTCTTGAGCAATAAAAAGGTAGCCAGTAGGCTACCTTTTTGTATTATAAAGTACCAATCAATGCTTGCATGCCAAGACTGGTGAGGATGATGGCAATCCAGCAAAGTGCTCCAAGAAGAATGGATTTACCGCTGGATTTGACCATGGCAATCAGATTGGTTTTGAGACCGATGGCACTCATAGCCATGATAATGAGAAATTTGGAGAGTTGTTTGAGAGGGGTGAAGAAGCTACTAGACACACCGAGGGAGGTGAGAAGAGTCGTTAAGAGAGAGGCTAGGATGAAATAAAGGATAAAAAGTGGGAAAACTTTTTTTAGTTGGAAATCTTGGCTGTTTTTTTGTTGGCGACTTTGCCAATAGGAGAGAAAGAGCGTGATAGGAATAATGGCAAGGGTGCGTGTGAGTTTCACAATGGTTGCAGACTCAAGGGTATTGGTCTGGTAAAGACTATCCCAGGAGCTGGCTGTGGCCGTTACAGAAGAAGTATCGTTGACTGCGGTTCCTGCAAAGAGGGCAAAGCCTTCGTTGGATAGGTGAAGCCAAGTTCCTAGAGTTGGAAAGATAAGCGCCGCTAAGACATTGAAGAAAAAGATAACGGAAATGGCTTGGGCAACTTCTTTTTCCTTGGCATGGATAACGGGCGCTGTCGCAGCAATGGCAGAGCCGCCACAGATAGAAGACCCCACTCCAATCAAGGTAGCTAGTTTTGTGTCTAGCGCAAAGAAACGTTGGAAGAGGTAGGCAACGATTAAGGAAATCGAAATGGTGGAAAGGATGACAGGGAGTGAAGTTTGTCCAACTGCGAAGACTTGCGAGATATTGAGACCAAAACCGAGTAAGATAACGGCATACTGGAGTAATTTCTTGGAACTAAAGGTCAAACCTGCGTCTAGTTGTTTGTAGGGTGAGAGCCAGGGGTGGAGGAGCATTCCAGCAAAAATTGCAAAGACAGGTGCACCCACGACGGGGAAAAATCCTCCCAGGAACCAAGATACGATAGAAATGAGAAGGCAAGCCAAGATGCCTGCTCCATTTTTTGATAAAAATGACATAAAAACCTCCGAAAATAAGCACTTATTATTATAGTCCTGTCGAGAAGAAAAGTAAAACAGAAAGTGAAAAATGCAGGTTTCAGATGGATTTTGCGGTCAGGGAGCTTTTGTAGTATAATAGTACTATGTTCTGTAAGCAAGGGGGATATCTATGGACTTAACCAAGCGCTTTAATAAACAGTTAGACAAGATTCAAGTTTCCTTGATTCGCCAGTTTGATCAGGCTATTTCGGAGATTCCTGGGGTCTTGCGTTTGACCTTGGGGGAACCTGATTTTACAACGCCAGATCATGTCAAGGAGGCAGCCAAGCGAGCCATTGACCAGAACCAATCCTACTATACAGGGATGAGCGGTTTACTGACCTTGCGCCAGGCTGCTAGCGACTTTGTAAAAGAAAAATACCAGCTAGATTATAATCCTGAAAATGAAATTTTGGTTACAATTGGGGCGACAGAGGCTTTATCTGCTACTTTGACAGCTATTTTGGAAGAGGGAGACAAGGTGCTCTTGCCAGCTCCTGCCTATCCAGGCTATGAACCGATTGTCAATCTGGTTGGGGCAGAGATTGTCGAGATTGATACAACTGAAAATGGTTTTGTTTTGACCCCTGAGATGTTGGAAAAGGCCATTTTGGAGCAGGGTGACAAGCTCAAAGCTGTCATTCTCAACTATCCAGCCAATCCGACAGGAATTACCTATAGTCGGGAGCAGTTGGAAACCTTGGCAGACGTTTTACGCAAGTATGAGATTTTTGTTATCTGTGATGAGGTTTACTCAGAATTAACCTATACAGGGGAAGCTCATGTGTCTCTGGGAACTATGCTGAGAGACCAGGCTATTATTATTAATGGCTTATCTAAATCGCATGCTATGACAGGTTGGCGTTTAGGCTTTATCTTTGCTCCTGCAGCTTTCACAGCTCAGTTAATCAAGAGTCACCAATATTTGGTTACTGCCGCAAATACCATGGCGCAACATGCTGCGGTGGAGGCTTTGACCGCTGGTAAAAACGACGCAGAGCCTATGAAGAAGGAATACATCCAGCGTCGTGATTATATCATCGAAAAGATGACTGCTCTTGGTTTTGAGATTATCAAACCAGACGGTGCCTTCTATATCTTTGCTAAGATTCCAGCGGGTTACAAGCAAGATTCCTTTGCTTTTTTGAAGGATTTTGCCTATAAGAAGGCTGTTGCCTTTATCCCTGGTGCAGCCTTTGGGCGTTACGGAGAAGGCTATGTTCGCCTGTCCTATGCAGCCAGCATGGAAACGATCAGAGAGGCCATGAAACGACTTGAGGAGTACATGAGAGAAGCATGATTCAGTCTATCACGAGTCAAGGCTTGGTGCTCTACAATCGAAACTTTCGTGAGGATGACAAGCTAGTCAAAATTTTTACCGAGCAGGCGGGCAAGCGCATGTTTTTCGTTAAACACGCTGGTCAGTCCAAACTAGCTCCTGTTATTCAGCCCTTGGTGTTGGCACGATTTCTCTTGCGAATCAATGATGACGGGCTTAGCTACATTGAGGACTATCACGAGGTGATGACCTTTCCCAAGATTAATAGTGATCTCTTTGTCATGGCCTATGCAACCTATGTGGCTGCTCTTGCAGATGCTAGTTTGCAGGATAATCAGCAGGATGCTCCCTTGTTTGCTTTCTTGAGGAAGACTCTGGAGTTGATGGAAGCAGGTATAGATTATCAGGTTTTAACCAATATTTTTGAAATTCAAATCTTGACTCGATTTGGGATTAGCCTTAATTTTAATGAGTGTGTCTTTTGCCATCGGGTCGGTCAGGCCTTTGACTTTTCTTTTAAATATGGAGCCTGCCTTTGCCCAGAGCATTATCATGAAGATGAGAGACGTTGTCATCTAAATCCCAATATCCCTTATCTGCTCAATCAATTTCAAGCTATTGATTTTGAAACCTTGGAGACCATTTCGCTTAAGGCAGAAATCAAGCAAGAGCTACGCCAATTTATGGATCAACTCTACGAAGAGTACGTTGGGATTCACCTTAAATCAAAGAAATTTATTGATTCCCTAGCAGACTGGGGACAATTACTAAAAGAGGAAAACAAATGAAAAAAATTGCAGTAGATGCTATGGGGGGCGATTACGCACCTCAAGCCATCGTTGAGGGTGTCAATCAAGCCCTTGCTGACTTTTCAGATATTGAGATTCAACTCTACGGAGATGAAAGCAAGATCAAGCAATATCTAACGGCGACAGAGCGCGTCAGCATTATCCATACGGATGAGAAAATTAACTCAGACGATGAGCCGACAAAAGCTATCCGTAAGAAGAAAAATGCCAGCATGGTATTAGCGGCCAAGGCTGTCAAAGAGGGAGAAGCAGACGCTGTCCTCTCAGCTGGGAACACAGGTGCCTTGTTGGCTGCAGGATTCTTCATTGTGGGTCGTATCAAGAACATCGATCGTCCAGGACTCATGTCTACCTTGCCGACCATTGATGGAAAAGGCTTTGACATGCTAGACCTTGGAGCCAATGCGGAAAATACAGCCCATCATCTGCACCAATACGCTGTCCTAGGTTCCTTCTATGCGAAAAATGTTCGTGGGATTTCGAAACCACGTGTTGGTTTGCTCAACAATGGAACAGAAAGCAGCAAGGGAGATCCGCTTCGCAAGGAAACATACGACTTGCTAGTAGCTGATGAAAGTTTGAACTTTGTCGGAAACGTGGAAGCGCGTGATCTGATGAATGGCGTTGCGGATGTTGTCGTAACAGATGGTTTCACGGGAAACGCTGTTCTAAAATCCATCGAAGGTACAGCCATGGGAATTATGGGCTTGCTCAAGACAGCTATTACAGGTGGTGGTCTTCGAGCGAAGCTAGGTGCTCTACTTCTCAAGGATAGTCTTAAGGGGTTGAAGACACAGCTCAACTATTCAGATGTTGGAGGAGCAGTCTTGTTTGGCGTCAAGGCGCCAGTTGTAAAAACTCATGGCTCAAGTGATGCCAATGCTGTTTACAGTACGATTCGTCAGATTCGTACCATGCTAGAAACAGACGTAGTTGCTCAAACTGCGCGTGAATTTTCAGGAGAATAAAAAAGATGACAGAAAAAGAAATTTTTGACCGTATTGTAACCATTATCCAAGAGAGACAGGGAGAAGACTTTGCCGTAACAGAGGCCTTGAGTTTGAAAGACGATCTAGATGCGGACTCAGTGGATTTGATGGAGTTTGTCTTGACACTAGAAGATGAATTTGGTATCGAAATCACTGATGAGGAAATCGATCAACTTCAAAGTGTAGCGGATGTAGTAGCGATTATTAAAGATAAAAAATAGCCAAAAGCAACATGCAAGTCATGTTGTTTTTTTATTTGCAGAAAAAAGAGAAACTTTTAGTAGAAATTGCGAATAAAGAGATGAGAAAGAAAAAGGAGGAATGTTTATGTATGTGACCGGTTTTTATCCGTGGTTCATTAAGTGGTTTTTAAAATAAAAATGAATGAATTGTTCATTTTCGAATTGTTTTTCGAATAGATAGGTAAGGAAAAGGGAAGGAGACTATGTGATGTATTTACCAATCTTATTGCCATGGTTGATCAAATGGTATTTAAAATAAATGAAATTTACCTGTTCATTTTAAATTACTTCTCGAATAAAAAAGTGAGAAGAAAAGGAAGGAGATAAGGAAATGATTTCAGTAATTTACCCAATCTGGCTATTTAAGTGGCTTAGAGGTTAAAGATTAAATATATAGAAAAAATAAGGAGAAAAAGATGACAAACTTTGACAAAATGGAACAGAACTTTGTAGCTCTTACAGAAGAAGAGTTGACGGATGTGGATGGGGGGTCGGTTACCGCTGTAGTTGTAGGAGGTGTCTTACTAATTGGTGGTATTGCTTGGGGCTATTTTATGTAATAATAAGGAGAGAAAAAATGAATTTAAATAAATGGACAGAATTGACAGAAGAAGAATTGATGAATACAGAAGGTGGATTAATTACCATAGCCACGATTGCTGGAGGAGTAGCAATTTTCCTTGGTGGTCGATTAATTGGTCAAGATTTAAAACGTAAATTTGGATAAAAGTAGACTTGTATGAAAAATCTAAAAAATGTAATGGGAGCAGTTCTAATTATTTTTGGAGTGCTTTGCATATTGGGAGATTTAAATGTAATCACCTTTAATGTTGAAAAATATTTCCAAACAGAATTAGTTGTTCCGATCCTTATTTTGATGATGAGTTACTTGGATTTAGCTAAAGACAAGGTTTAAAGAGAACTATTTTTAGTGTATGGCAACTGCTATTGAATAGTCATCTTTTAGTTATTATCAATGAAATAAGAACTAATTTAGGAATAGTAGGGATTTTGGTTGGAGTAGCTATTGGATTAGCCAGTATTATTTAAAAAGGAGAGAGAAAAATGAAAGAAATGGATAAAAAATTTGATATCATGACAGAAGAAGATTTGGCTCTTACTGAAGGAGGCTTCATTGTCACTACTTCCACAGCAATAGCTTGGGGTGTATTAGGAGTAGCTGCTTATATGTATGGGCGTTATCTAGGAAGTAGACGTTAATCTAAATATAGAAGTAAATTAACTATGAATCGTAACCTAAATCTCAATACATTGTTACCTAAGCTAGCCACTATACTTCCTTTGTTAGGAATAGGTCTTAATCTTACGCTTGATCTAATTCGTACGGGTTCGCTAGTATCTTTTGATTGGCAATGGAGTTTAATAGGTTTGATTGTTGCAGGCTATTTTGGTATTTTTTGTAAGGATTTGAAGAAAAATAATCAAAACTATAAATGATGAATCTGAATGGAAAGGATTTTGTGCATGTAAATGGCGGAGTTTTTCCACCTTGTTTTATCCAGAGACCTATCCGATTCTGCTTAGTTTGTTTTATGGAGGATACAAGTACAAAACAACAGATAGTAAGATTGGGAATTGATGGAACATCAGATTGGAGTTTGAGATGAAAGTTGTTCAATTACTAGGAAAAGCTTGGCCAGAGTTTATTGTATTGTCTAGCTCGATGGCTTATCTAATGATTAGAATTGTGGCCGATATAAACAAGATACATCTACCTACATGGTTTGAATATTTTGATCTACTTACGATCTCCTTGTTTTTAGTGGTATTTATTTTACTGTATCGGGGCCAAGGAGAAAGAAAAGGAGAATAGAATGATTAGGATTGTAAAATATTTTCTACTATATTATTTTCCTATTTTTAATGAATATTTTCATCTTTACGATTCTAGCAACTCTTGGATTTCAGCTAACAATGAGTGAAAGTAGTTATCTGGTGCCACCTGCGTTTGCGTTTATCGTTTTATACGCCATTCACAAAAGAAGTGGGAAAGGCAAGAAATCTGTGTAATTGAATATTCTAGGCAGGACTCTTGTTCTGCCTATTTTCTTTGGTAAAAGTGCTGTTCAGGTGAGAATATTGTTTTTTCAGAAATAATTCCCCTATTCCTTCCTTGTTTGGTTAAAATAATCTTACAAAGTTTTTAAGAGATTATTAGAAAAAAGGAGATGGATATGAAATTTGGGAAAAGGCACTATCGTCCCCAGGTGGATCAGATGGATTGTGGCGTGGCTTCCTTGGCTATGGTCTTTGGTTACTACGGTAGTTATTACTCCTTGGCTCATCTAAGAGAGTTAGCCAAGACGACCATGGATGGGACGACGGCTTTGGGGCTTGTAAAGGTGGCAGAGGAGATTGGGTTTGAGACGCGGGCTATAAAGGCGGATATGACGCTCTTTGATTTGCCAGATTTGACCTTTCCTTTTGTGGCTCATGTGCTCAAGGAAGGGAAGTTGCTCCACTACTATGTGGTGATAGGTCAGGATAAAAAGCATATTCATATCGCTGATCCGGATCCTGGTGTCAAGCTGACCAAGATTTCCCGTGAGCGATTTGCGCAAGAGTGGACAGGGGTTAGTATTTTTATGGCACCATCTCCGGGCTATAAACCTCATAAGGAGAAAAAACAGGGGCTCCTATCCTTCTTGCCTATTTTACTCAAACAGCATGGCTTAATTACCAATATCGTCCTAGCGACACTCTTGGTAACACTGATTAACATTGTAGGTTCTTATTATCTGCAGTCCATCATTGATAGTTACGTACCAGACCAGATGCGCTCGACACTGGGTATTATCTCTATGGGGCTGGTCATCGTCTATATCCTCCAGCAGATCTTGTCCTACGCGCGGGAATATCTCCTACTAATCCTTGGGCAACGCTTATCGATTGACGTGATTTTGTCCTATATCAAGCATGTTTTTCACCTGCCGATGTCCTTTTTTGCGACACGCAGGACAGGAGAAATCGTGTCTCGTTTTACAGATGCCAACAGTATCATCGATGCGCTGGCGTCGACCATTCTTTCGATTTTCCTGGATGTGTCAACGATTTTGATTATCTCGCTTGTCTTGTTTTCACAAAATATGACGCTCTTTTTCATTAGCTTACTTGCACTTCCCATCTATACAGTGATTATCTTTGCCTTTATGAAGCCGTTTGAAAAGATGAATCGGGATACCATGGAAGCCAATGCGGTTCTGTCTTCTTCTATCATCGAGGATATCAACGGCATTGAGACCATTAAATCTTTGACCAGTGAGAGTTCGCGCTATCAAAAGATTGATAAGGAATTTGTGGCTTATCTGAAAAAATCTTTTACCTATAGTCGGGCAGAAAGTCAGCAAAAGGCTCTGAAAAAACTTGCCCAGCTCCTGCTCAATGTTGCTGTTCTCTGGCTGGGAGCTATTCTTGTCATGGATGGGAAAATGAGTTTGGGTCAGCTGATTACTTATAACACCCTGCTTGTTTACTTTACCAATCCTTTGGAAAATATCATTAACCTACAAACCAAACTTCAGACAGCGCAGGTTGCCAATAATCGCTTAAATGAGGTTTATCTAGTAGCTTCGGAGTTTGAGGAGAAGAAAACGGTAGAAGATTTGAGCATGATGAAAGGGGATATGACCTTTAAACAGGTTCACTACAAGTATGGCTATGGTCGTGACGTCTTGTCGGATATCAATTTGACCATTCCGCAAGGGTCTAAGATGGCTTTTGTGGGGATTTCAGGGTCAGGAAAGACCACCTTGGCAAAGATGATGGTTAATTTTTACGACCCAAGTCAAGGGGAGATTAGTCTGGGTGGTGTCAATCTCAATCAGATTGACAAAAAGGCTTTGCGTCAGTATATCAACTACCTGCCTCAACAGCCCTATGTCTTTAACGGAACGATTTTGGAGAATCTTCTCCTTGGAGCCAAGGAGGGGACGACTCAGGAAGATATCTTACGAGCAGTCGAGTTGGCAGAGATTCGGGAGGATATTGAGCGCATGCCTTTGAATTATCAGACAGAATTGACTTCGGATGGGGCAGGGATCTCAGGTGGTCAACGTCAGAGAATTGCTCTGGCGCGTGCTCTCTTGACAGATGCACCTGTCTTGATCTTGGACGAGGCGACTAGCAGTTTGGATATTTTGACAGAGAAGCGGATTGTCGATAATCTCATGGCTTTAGATAAGACCTTGATTTTCATCGCCCATCGCTTGACCATCGCTGAGCGGACAGAAAAGGTTGTTGTTTTGGATCAGGGCAAGATTGTCGAAGAGGGCACCCATGCAGACTTGCTTGCACAGGATGGCTTTTACGCCCATTTGGTGAATAGCTAGAAAGAGGAGAAGATGAAACCAGAATTTTTAGAAAGTGCGGAGTTTTATAATCGTCGTTATCATAATTTTTCCAGTCGGGTGATTTTACCTATGTCACTTCTGTTCATGTTTTTACTGGGATTTGCAGTTTTTGCAGAGAAGGAGATGAGTTTGTCTACCCGAGCGACTGTCGAACCTAGTCGGATTATTGCCAATATCCAGTCGACTAGCAATCAACGCATTGTGGCCAATTATCTGGAAGAAAACAAGTTGGTCAAGCAGGGGGAACTACTCGTTCAGTACCAGCAAGGGGCGGAGGCTGTCCAGGTAGAGGCATATGCCAGTCAATTGGAGATGTTAAAGGATCAAAAAAAGCAGTTGGGGTATTTGCAATCCAGTTTGAAAGAGGGGAGTGATCAATTTCCAGAGGCGGATAAGTTTGGTTATCAGGAGATGTTTCGAGATTATCTCAGCCAAGCGAATGGTCTAAGAAGTAATGTTTCTCAGCAAAATGCCAGCATCTCCTCGCAGAATGCGGCAGCAAGTCAGAGCCAGGCCGAGATTGGCAATCTTATTAGTCAAACAGAGGATAAAATCCGAGACTATAAAACAGCTAAGTCAGCGATTGAAAAGGGAGATCAACTGGATAGTCAGAATCCAGCCTACTCTTTTTATCAGACCTATAAAAACCAAGCTGGAGAAGATCCGCAAGCTAAATCGCAAGTTATTGCGCAAGTGGATGCACAAATTGCCCAGCTAGAGTCTAGTCTAGCTACGTATCGTGTACAGTATGCGGGTTCTGGAGCTCAACAGGCCCACGCAACGGGACTGGATAGTCAACTGGAATCGCTCAAGTCTCAGCACTTAGTTAAAGTCGGTCAGGAATTAACTCTTCTAGATCAGAAAATTTTGGAGGCGGAATCGGGTAAGAAGGTACAGGGAGGTCTCCTCGACAAGGGGAAGATTACAGCAAGTGAGGATGGGGTGCTTCACCTTAATCCTGAGACTAGTGAATCTACTATGGTCGCAGAAGGAACCCTGCTAGCCCAACTCTATCCATCCTTGGAAAAAGAAGGAAAAACCAAACTCACAGCCTATCTCAGTTCAAAAGATGTTGCTAGAGTCAAGATTGGGGACTCTGTCCGTTATACTACAACTAATGATGCGAAGAATCAAATTTTCCTGGATTCTACGATTACAAGTATTGATGCGACAGCTACAAAGACTGAACAAGGAAATTTCTTTAAAATTGAGGCGGAGACCCATCTGACTTCTGAGCAGGCTGCAACACTTCGCTATGGTTTAGAAGGCCGCCTGCAGATGATTACGGGAAAGAAAAGCTATCTCCGTTATTTTTGGGATCAATTTTTGAATAAAGGGTAATATTCGTGTTTTTCAGAGGATAAATGATTTTAAAACTGTAAGAAGAGCTTATCTTGCAGTTTTTCTTTACGCAACAAGTGTCATTTTGTTAATAGTTCGTAAAAATATTGAATTTTTGTTTGTTTTGTGGTAGAATGTGCTCAAGTAATACGAAAGGCGAACTTTAAAATGTCAAAAAAAATGATCTATTCGGGAAAAGCCAAGGATATCTATACAACTGAGGATGAAAATCTCATTATTTCAACTTACAAGGACCAGGCGACTGCTTTCAATGGTGTTAAGAAGGAGCAGATTGCGGGTAAAGGAGTCTTGAATAATCAGATTTCATCTTTTATTTTTGAAAAGTTAAATGCTGCTGGTGTAGCGACTCACTTTGTGGAGAAGCTTTCAGATACGGAACAACTCAATAAAAAAGTGGAGATTATTCCTTTGGAAGTCGTGCTTCGCAACTACACGGCTGGTTCCTTTTCAAAACGTTTTGGCGTAGAAGAAGGTATCGCATTTGAGACTCCAATTGTCGAATTTTACTATAAAAATGATGATTTGGATGATCCCTTTATCAATGACGAGCATGTGAAATTCCTTAAAATTGCGGATGACCAGCAGATTGCTTACTTGAAAGAAGAAACCCGTCGTATCAATGAACTCTTGAAAGCTTGGTTTGCTGAGATTGGTCTTAAATTGATTGACTTTAAGCTAGAGTTTGGTTTTGATAAGGATGGCAAGATTATCTTGGCAGACGAATTTTCACCAGATAACTGCCGACTTTGGGACGCTGACGGTAACCACATGGATAAGGATGTTTTCCGTAGAGGTCTCGGAGAATTAACAGACGTTTACGAGATTGTCTGGGAGAAATTGCAGGGTTTGAAATAATCTGTTTGCAAGACTCTCAAGGTCGTTGGGAACATTGCAAGAGCTGAAATAAAGGAATAAGAATTGATGAATAAACGTATTTTTGTTGAAAAAAAGGCTGATTTTCAGGTCAAGTCAGAGAGTTTGGTGAGAGAACTCCAGCATAACTTGGGACTATCAACTTTGAAAAGTATTCGCATTGTGCAGGTTTATGATGTCTTTGATTTGGCAGAGGACTTGTTTGCACCTGCAGAGAAGCACATCTTCTCTGAGCAGGTGACGGATCATGTCTTGGACGAAGCGGCCGTGCAGGCGGATCTTGCCAACTATGCTTTCTTTGCCATTGAAAGCCTGCCAGGGCAGTTTGACCAGCGTGCAGCTTCTTCACAGGAAGCCTTGCTTTTGCTGGGAAGTTCGAGTGATGTGACAGTCAACACAGCACAATTGTACTTGGTTAATAACGATATTGATGCGACTGAGTTGGAAGCGGTCAAGAACTACCTGCTCAATCCAGTGGATTCACGTTTCAAGGACATCACGACAGGGATTGCCAAGCAGGAATTTTCAGAGTCAGACAAGACCATTCCAAAATTGACTTTCTTTGAAAGCTATACAGCAGAAGACTTTGCCCGCTACAAGGTAGAGCAAGGGATGGCCATGGAAGTGGACGATTTGCTCTTTATCCAAGACTACTTCAAGTCAATCGGGCGTGTGCCGACGGAAACAGAGCTCAAGGTTTTGGACACTTACTGGTCTGACCACTGCCGTCACACGACTTTTGAGACAGAGTTGAAACAGATTGATTTCTCAGCTTCTAAGTTCCAAAAACAATTGCAGGCGACCTATGATAAATATATCGCTATGCGCGAGGAATTAGGCCGTTCTGAAAAACCACAAACCTTGATGGATATGGCGACTATTTTCGGTCGTTATGAGCGTGCTAATGGACGTTTGGACGATATGGAAGTGTCAGACGAAATCAATGCCTGCTCGGTTGAAATCGAAGTGGACGTTGATGGTGTCAAGGAACCTTGGCTCCTCATGTTCAAAAACGAAACCCACAACCACCCAACGGAAATTGAACCATTTGGTGGAGCGGCAACTTGTATTGGTGGAGCCATTCGTGACCCGCTGTCAGGCCGTTCCTACGTTTACCAAGCTATGCGTATCTCAGGCGCTGGTGATATTACAGCGCCAATTTCAGAAACGCGCGCTGGTAAATTGCCACAACAAGTTATTTCTAAAACCGCTGCTCATGGCTATTCTTCATACGGGAATCAAATTGGGCTTGCAACGACCTATGTTCGTGAGTACTTCCACCCAGGCTTTGTAGCTAAACGCATGGAGTTGGGCGCTGTTGTCGGTGCGGCTCCAAAGGGCAATGTTGTCCGTGAAAAACCGGAAGCGGGGGATGTCATTATCCTTCTCGGTGGTAAGACTGGCCGTGATGGAGTCGGTGGTGCGACGGGTTCTTCTAAGGTTCAAACAGTTGAGTCTGTGGAGACTGCTGGAGCTGAGGTTCAAAAGGGGAATGCCATCGAAGAACGCAAGATTCAGCGCCTTTTCCGTAATGGCGATGTCACTCGTCTCATCAAGAAATCCAACGACTTTGGAGCAGGTGGTGTCTGTGTAGCTATCGGTGAATTGGCAGACGGTCTGGAAATCGACCTCAACAAAGTGCCTCTTAAATACCAAGGATTGAACGGTACCGAAATTGCTATTTCTGAATCTCAAGAACGGATGGCAGTTGTGGTTCGTCCTGAGGATGTAGATGCCTTCGTTGCGGAATGTAACAAAGAAAATATTGATGCTGTTGTGGTTGCGACAGTGACTGAAAAACCAAATCTAGTCATGCACTGGAATGGTGAGACAATCGTCGACTTGGAACGCCGTTTCCTTGATACCAATGGTGTGCGTGTCGTTGTCGATGCCAAGGTTGTGGACAAGGATGTCAAGCTCCCAGAAGAGCGTAAAACAAGTGCTGAAACCCTTGAAGCAGATACCCTTTCAGTTCTATCTGACCTCAACCATGCGAGTCAAAAAGGCTTGCAGACTATCTTTGATAGCTCTGTCGGTCGTTCGACGGTCAATCACCCACTTGGCGGTCGCTACCAACTCACACCAACTGAAGCTTCTGTGCAAAAATTGCCAGTCCAACATGGTGTGACGACAACTGCGTCTGTCATGGCCCAAGGGTTCAACCCTTATCTAGCAGAATGGTCACCTTACCATGGTGCTGCCTATGCGGTTATCGAAGCAACTGCTCGTTTGGTGGCTGCTGGTGCCAACTGGTCCAAGGCTCGTTTCTCTTACCAAGAGTACTTCGAGCGGATGGACAAGCAAGCAGAGCGTTTCGGTCAGCCAGTAGCAGCTCTCCTAGGTTCTATCGAAGCACAAATCCAGCTTGGCTTGCCATCTATTGGTGGTAAGGACTCTATGTCTGGTACTTTTGAAGAATTAACAGTGCCACCAACCTTGGTTGCATTTGGGGTGACGACGGCAGATAGCCGTAAGGTGCTCTCTCCAGAGTTCAAAACTGCTGGTGAAAATATCTACTACATCCCAGGTCAAGCCCTCTCTGCAGAGATTGATTTTGACTTGATTAAGTCTAATTTTGCTCAATTTGAAGCTCTTCAAAATGCTCACAAAGTGACATCTGCATCAGCTGTCAAATACGGAGGTGTTCTTGAAAGCTTGGCTCTTGCTACCTTTGGAAACCATATCGGTGCAGAGGTAACCCTGCCTGAACTTGAAAGTTCTTTGACAGCTCAGCTAGGCGGATTTGTCTTCACATCTCCTGAAGAAATCGTTGGAGTAGAGAAAATTGGTCAAACAAGTGCCGACTTTACACTCGTTGTCAACGGTGTGAAGCTAGATGGACACAAGCTTGACAGTGCCTTCCAAGGAAAATTGGAAGAGGTTTACCCAACTGAATTTGCCCAAGCGAAAGAACTGGCTGAAGTGCCAGCTATCACTTCTGAGACAGTCATTAAAGCTAAAGAAAGAGTTGAAAAACCGGTGGTTTACATCCCAGTCTTCCCAGGAACCAACTCGGAATATGATTCAGCCAAGGCCTTTGAAAAAGAAGGTGCAGAGGTCAACTTGGTGCCATTCGTGACACTCAATGAAGAAGCCATTGTCAAGTCAGTCGAAACCATGGTTGACAACATCGGCAAGGCTAACATTCTCTTCTTTGCAGGTGGATTCTCAGCTGCAGACGAGCCAGATGGATCAGCTAAGTTTATTGTCAATATCCTTCTTAATGAAAAAGTGCGTGTAGCGATTGATAGCTTTATCGCTCGTGGTGGTTTGATTATTGGTATCTGTAATGGATTCCAGGCTCTTGTCAAATCAGGTCTTCTTCCTTATGGAAATTTCGAGGATGCTAGCAGTACTAGCCCAACCCTTTTCTACAATGATGCCAACCAGCACGTGGCCAAGATGGTGGAAACTCGAATTGCCAATACCAACTCACCATGGTTGGCTGGAGTGCAAGTGGGCGATATCCATGCCATTCCAGTATCGCACGGTGAAGGGAAGTTTGTCGTGACGGCTGAGGAATTTGCTGAGCTCCGTGATAATGGTCAAATCTTTAGTCAATACGTTGACTTTGAAGGCAAACCAAGTATGGATTCTAAGTACAATCCAAATGGTTCTGTAAATGCCATCGAAGGAATTACCAGCAAGAATGGTCAAATCATCGGTAAAATGGGACACTCAGAACGTTATGAAGATGGTCTTTTCCAAAATATTCCAGGAAATAAAGACCAGCACTTGTTCGCGTCGGCTGTGTGTTATTTCACAGGGAAATAAAAGGTATAAAAAATGACATACGAAGTAAAATCTCTTAATGAAGAATGTGGTGTTTTCGGTATCTGGGGACATCCAGATGCTGCTAAATTGACCTATTTTGGTCTCCACAGTCTTCAGCACCGTGGTCAGGAGGGGGCAGGAATCCTCTCCAATGATCAGGGGCAATTGAAGCGTCATCGTGATATGGGGCTTTTATCAGAAGTGTTCAGAAATCCAGCTAATTTGGATAAACTGACTGGAACGAGCGCGATTGGGCATGTTCGTTATGCGACTGCTGGCGAAGCTTCTGTAGATAATATCCAGCCCTTCCTCTTCCGCTTTCACGATATGCAGTTTGGACTTGCTCACAACGGAAACTTAACCAATGCCGAATCGCTCAAGCAAGAATTGGAACAAAGAGGAGCTATTTTCAGTTCAACTTCGGACTCGGAAATCTTGGCTCACCTCATTCGTCGGAGTCACAATCCGAACTTGATGGGCAAAATCAAGGAGGCACTCAGCCTTGTCAAAGGTGGCTTTGCTTATATCCTGCTGTTTGAGGACAAGTTGATTGCTGCGCTTGATCCTAATGGCTTCCGTCCACTTTCTATTGGGAAAATGGCAAACGGAGCGGTAGTCGTTTCGTCTGAAACCTGTGCCTTTGAAGTCATCGGTGCCGAGTGGATTCGTGATGTAAAACCAGGGGAAATTGTGATTGTGGATGACAATGGGATTCAGTACGATAGCTATACGAATGATACCCAGTTGGCGATTTGTTCTATGGAGTATATCTATTTTGCTCGCCCTGACTCTAACATCCATGGGGTCAATGTCCATACAGCTCGCAAACGTATGGGGGCTCAATTGGCGCGTGAGTTCAAGCACGAAGCGGATATTGTGGTCGGTGTGCCAAATTCCTCACTCAGCGCAGCTATGGGATTTGCAGAAGAATCTGGTCTGCCAAATGAAATGGGTCTTATCAAGAATCAATACACGCAACGTACCTTTATCCAGCCGACTCAAGAATTGCGGGAGCAAGGGGTGCGGATGAAACTGTCTGCTGTTTCAGGTGTTGTCAAAGGCAAACGTGTGGTTATGATTGATGACTCTATTGTACGTGGGACAACCTCTCGCCGTATCGTTCAGCTTTTGAAAGAAGCGGGGGCTTCTGAAGTTCACGTAGCCATTGGTAGTCCAGCGCTAGCTTATCCATGTTTTTACGGGATTGATATCCAGACGCGTCAGGAGCTGATTGCTGCCAATCATACGGTCGAAGAGACTCGCCAAATCATTGGTGCGGATAGCCTGACCTATCTTTCGATTGATGGCTTGATTGATTCTATCGGGATTGAAACAGATGCGCCAAACGGTGGTCTTTGTGTCGCTTACTTTGACGGCGACTACCCAACTCCTCTCTACGACTATGAAGAAGACTATCGTAGCAGTTTAGGGAAAAAAACTTCTTTCTATTAGAAAAAGGTTAGTGGTGAAAATAGAAAATAAAATTACTGAGTTTCTGCTGTACCTTGAAAAAGATTCGGAAAAAGATTTTTCAAGATGGTTAACGGGAGTTAATATTTTTGAAATATTGGGGATATCTAGTGCTGAAATTCGTCATAGTCGAGTATTAGCTTGGCTGCTTGATCCCAGAGAAAGTCATAAATTGGAAGATAAGTTTTTCAAAAAAATATTGATGAAAGTGTTTGATAACAATCTATCTTTTGCAACAATTAAACCAACTGAAATAATATTGAAAGATTTCTCAAAAGCAGAAGTATATAGAGAAAGTAAAAATAATATTGATGTTCTGTATACAAATAAAGAACATCGAATAAATTTAATTATTGAAAATAAAACTTTCACCTCCGACCATGACAATCAGTTGAGAAAATATCGAAAATTTATCGAAAATTCTTACGCTGGTTATCGTAATATATATATTTATCTGACACCAAATGGAGATGCACCGATAGATGCTGATGTTGAGGAAAGGCAATTTTGGAGTTTACTTTCATATCAAGATATTTCAGATATACTAGAAGAATTGTATGTGGATGAGATTGATAATGAGAAAGTTTCTTACATTCTTAAAGAGTACAATGATAATATTAGGAGGAATATTTTGAATGATATAGAGTTGAAAGAGCTAAGTGCTGAAATTTATTTTAAATATAAAGAAGTTTTAGATCTTATTTTTGAAAATAGACCTGATACGCAGATGCTTCGTGAAAAATTAGTCGGTGTTTTAAATTATCTAAATGAACAGGGAAATTTAATTTTTGATGAAAAATATTGTTCAAAAACTTTTTTACGTTTTAGAACAAGACGGTTAGATAATTTTATTGACAATGTTGTTAAAGAGGAAAATACCGAATGGTCTACTGGTTCAGCCTATTTTTATGAGATAACATATAGTAATTTTCAGACAGATGTTTATTTATCAATATCTAAAAAAAATTTAACAGACATACAGTCTCGGCAATTTAAACTTTTGACATTTGATAAATATAGTAAATATGGTTTTAATACTTCTAATAAATTTCTAAATTTTGATGCTTCAGATGAAAACTTGTTGTTATCAGAATCAACTCAAACACCCATTGACTTTCTATTAGAAAATCTTCAACAAATAGATGAATTTGAAAAAGTATTTATTGAAACTTGGAATGAAAAGCAAAAGGAGAAAGATTATGTCTAAAAATGCATACGCTCAATCAGGTGTGGATGTTGAAGCGGGTTATGAAGTTGTTGAACGGATCAAAAAGCACGTGGCTCGTACGGAGCGTGCAGGTGTTATGGGAGCTCTGGGTGGCTTTGGTGGCATGTTTGACCTTTCAAAAACAGGTGTCAAAGAGCCGGTCTTGATCTCAGGGACTGACGGTGTCGGAACCAAGCTCATGCTGGCTATCAAATACGATAAGCACGATACTATCGGTCAGGACTGTGTGGCCATGTGTGTTAATGACATCATCGCTGCAGGTGCGGAGCCTCTTTACTTCCTTGACTACGTCGCGACTGGCAAGAATGAACCAGCTAAACTAGAACAAGTCGTTGCTGGTGTAGCAGAAGGTTGTGTGCAGGCAGGCGCAGCCCTCATCGGTGGAGAAACGGCTGAGATGCCTGGTATGTACGGCGAAGATGACTACGACTTGGCTGGTTTTGCAGTCGGTGTGGCTGAAAAATCTCAAATCATAGACGGTTCCAAAGTAGCTGAAGGTGATGTCCTTCTCGGACTTGCGTCAAGTGGGATTCACTCAAATGGTTACTCACTCGTGCGCCGTGTTTTTGCCGACTACACGGGTGAGGAAGTCTTGCCAGAATTGGAAGGTAAGAAACTCAAGGAGGTTCTTCTTGAGCCGACTCGTATCTATGTCAAGGCTGTCTTACCACTCATCAAGGAAGAGTTGGTCAACGGTATTGCCCACATCACAGGTGGTGGCTTTATCGAAAATGTCCCTCGTATGTTTGCAGATGACTTGGCTGCGGATATTGAGGAAAGCAAAGTTCCAGTCCTTCCGATTTTCAAAGCCCTTGAAAAATACGGTGAAATCAAGCATGAAGAAATGTTTGAAATCTTCAATATGGGTGTTGGACTCATGTTGGCAGTTAGCCCTGAAAATGTAGGCCGTGTCAAAGAATTGCTGGATGAACCAGTCTATGAAATTGGTCGCATCGTTAAGAAAGAAAACGAAAGTGTCATCATCAAATGAAAAAAATAGCGGTTTTTGCCTCTGGTAATGGCTCGAATTTTCAGGTGATTGCCGAAGAATTTCCGGTAGAGTTTGTCTTTTCAGACCATCGTGACGCCTATGTGCTGGAGCGTGCAGAAAAGCTCGGCGTCCTGTCCTATGCTTTTGAACTCAAGGAGTTTGAGAACAAGGCGGACTACGAAGCTGCTCTTGTCGAACTCTTGGAAGAACACCAGATTGACTTGGTTTGCCTCGCTGGCTACATGAAAATCGTTGGTTCAACCTTGTTGGCAGCTTATGAAGGTCGAATTATCAACATTCATCCAGCCTACCTGCCCGAATTTCCAGGAGCTCATGGGATTGAGGATGCTTGGAATGCTGGGGTTGCTGAGAGCGGCGTCACCATTCACTGGGTGGATTCCGGAGTGGATACAGGCAAGGTCATCAAACAAGTCCGTGTGCCACGTCTAGCTGCTGATACCATCGAAAGCTTTGAAGCTCGCATTCATGAGGCAGAGTATAAGTTGTATCCAGAGGTTATTAGAGAATTGTTGGACAAGTAAATGAAAGGAAAAAACATGACTAAACGCGCCTTAATCAGCGTCTCAGACAAAGCGGGCATTGTTGAATTTGCCCAAGAACTCAAAAAACTCGGTTGGGAGATTATCTCGACAGGTGGGACCAAAGTTGTCCTTGACAATGCTGGGGTGGAGACCATTGCGATTGATGATGTGACTGGGTTCCCAGAAATGATGGACGGTCGTGTCAAGACCCTGCACCCGAATATCCATGGTGGTCTCCTTGCTCGTCGTGATTTGGATAGCCATCTTCAAGCGGCTAAGGACAATAATATCGAATTGATTGACCTTGTGGTGGTAAACCTTTACCCATTCAAGGAAACGATTCTCAAACCAGATGTGACGTACGCTGACGCAGTTGAAAACATCGATATCGGTGGGCCGTCTATGCTTCGTTCAGCAGCGAAAAACCATGCCAGCGTGACGGTTGTGGTAGACCCTGCTGACTATGCAGTGGTTTTGGACGAATTGGCAGCAAATGGTGAAACTACTTATGAAACTCGTCAACGTTTGGCGGCTAAGGTTTTCCGCCACACAGCAGCTTATGATGCTTTGATTGCGGCATATTTCACTGCTCAAGTGGGTGAAATAAAACCTGAAAAACTCACTTTGACCTATGACCTCAAGCAACCCATGCGTTACGGTGAAAATCCTCAGCAGGATGCGGACTTCTACCAAAAAGCTTTGCCGACTGACTATTCGATTGCATCAGCTAAACAGCTCAACGGTAAGGAATTGTCCTTCAATAACATTCGTGACGCGGATGCGGCCATTCGTATTATTCGTGATTTCAAAGACCGTTCAACTGTTGTGGCTCTCAAACACATGAACCCATGTGGAATTGGTCAAGCTGATGACATCGAAACTGCTTGGGACTATGCTTATGAGTCTGACCCAGTGTCTATCTTTGGTGGAATTGTCGTCCTCAACCGTGAGGTGGATGCTGCGACTGCTGAGAAGATGCACGGCGTTTTCCTCGAGATCATCATCGCACCGAGCTATACCGATGAAGCGCTAGCCATTTTGACCAACAAAAAGAAAAACTTGCGTATCCTTGCCTTGCCATTCGACGCTCAAGAGGCTAGTGAAGTGGAGGCAGAATACACAGGTGTGGTTGGTGGTCTCCTTGTTCAAAATCAAGACGTGGTCAAGGAAAGCCCAGCTGACTGGCAAGTGGTGACCAAGCGCCAGCCAGCCGAGACAGAAGCGACTGCTCTTGAGTTCGCTTGGAAAGCTATCAAGTACGTCAAATCAAACGGAATCATCGTGACCAACGACCACATGACACTTGGCGTTGGGCCAGGTCAAACCAACCGTGTGGCTTCTGTCCGTATCGCCATTGATCAGGCTAAAGATCGTCTTGATGGCGCTGTGCTTGCTTCCGACGCCTTCTTCCCATTTGCGGATAACGTGGAAGAAATCGCTAAAGCAGGAATTAAGGCCATCATCCAGCCGGGTGGATCAGTACGTGACCAAGAATCTATCGAAGCAGCGGATAAATATGGCTTGACCATGGTCTTCACAGGTGTGAGGCATTTTAGACATTAAGAAGCAAAAGGGAAGAAAACAGTTTCTTTCCTTTTTTTGCGTAAAAACGCGGAGCAAAACAAGATTAAAACGAACGTTTATGTTATAATATTAGTAAATAATTCGCAAAAGAGGTTGAGAGATGAAGCTGTTAGTTGTCGGTTCGGGTGGTCGTGAACATGCGATTGCTAAGAAGTTGCTTGAGTCAAAAGACGTTGAAAAAGTCTTTGTAGCTCCTGGGAATGACGGGATGACTCTGGATGGTCTGGAATTAGTGAATATCTCTATTTCCGAACATTCTAAACTGATTGAGTTTGCAAAAGCCAACGATATTGCTTGGTCCTTCATTGGTCCAGATGACGCCCTTGCGGCTGGGATTGTGGATGAGTTCAATGCAGCTGGTCTCAAAGCCTTTGGTCCAACAAGATTAGCAGCGGAGCTTGAGTGGTCCAAGGATTTTGCTAAGGAAATCATGGTCAAATACGACGTTCCGACAGCAGCCTATGGCACATTTTCAGATTTCGAGGAAGCTAAGGCTTATATCGAGGAGAAAGGCGCTCCTATCGTCGTCAAGGCAGACGGCTTGGCTCTTGGGAAAGGTGTCGTCGTTGCGGAGACGGTTGAGCAAGCAGTAGAAGCCGCTCACGAGATGCTTTTGGACAATAAATTCGGTGATTCAGGTGCGCGTGTGGTCATCGAGGAATTCCTTGATGGGGAAGAGTTTTCTCTTTTTGCCTTTGTCAATGGGGACAAGTTCTACATCATGCCGACGGCTCAGGATCACAAACGTGCTTATGATGGTGACAAGGGTCCGAACACTGGTGGGATGGGTGCCTATGCACCAGTTCCTCACTTGCCACAGAGCGTGGTTGACACAGCGGTTGACACCATTGTCAAGCCAGTCCTTGAAGGGATGATCAAAGAAAGTCGTCCGTATCTTGGTGTCCTTTACGCGGGACTTATTTTGACTGCTGACGGTCCGAAGGTCATCGAGTTTAACGCTCGATTTGGAGATCCCGAAACTCAGATTATCCTGCCTCGTTTGACATCTGACTTTGCGCAAAATATCACTGATATTCTCGATGGCATGGAGCCGAACATCACGTGGACGGATAAGGGCGTGACTCTGGGTGTAGTTGTCGCATCCAAGGGCTACCCGCTAGACTACGAAAAGGGTGTCAAGTTGCCAGCCAAAACTGATGGCGACATCATCACCTACTATGCAGGGGCTAAGTTTGCGGAAAATAGCAGAGCACTGCTATCAAACGGTGGACGCGTCTATATGCTCGTCACCACAGCCGATACCGTCAAAGACGGACAAAACATTATTTACAGTGAACTCGCCCAACAAAACACAGAAGGCCTCTTCTACCGAACCGATATCGGAAGCAAGGCCATAAAAGATTAACAGACATATTTGCCATGGCGAGCGAAAGCGAGCCACTATAGAATAATCGTCGCAGTAGTGGAACTCCTAGTAGCTTTGCTACTAGGAGCGGAAAACTGGAGACCTAGGCTCCAGTTTTAGTAATGGAACGCCACAAGCGTTCGCTTACGTCCGCACTACATTAGACGATTATTAAAAAGAAAAATAAAAATTCACAAAATACGTTAATGGTCGTATGGTTTGCGAGCGTCAGCAAGCTAATATAGAGCAATCACCGCCGTTGTGAAAGAACGATTGGCTTATAAGCCAATCGTTCAGGGAAATCGGAAGACCTTGGGCTTCCGATTTAGGCATGAGACACCTTTGGTGGCTGCTGCCGTCCCTCACAACTTAAGGTGATTGAAAAAAGAAAGGAAAGAAAAGGAATATTATGACTAAACCAGTAATTTCCATCATCATGGGCTCAAAATCCGACTGGGCTACCATGCAAAAAACCGCTGAAGTCTTAGACCGCTTCGGTGTAGCTTACGAAAAGAAAGTTGTCTCTGCCCACCGTACTCCAGACCTCATGTTCAGACATGCGGAGGAAGCTCGTAGTCGCGGTATCAAGGTCATTATCGCAGGTGCAGGTGGCGCAGCCCATTTGCCAGGAATGGTCGCAGCCAAAACAACCCTTCCTGTCATCGGTGTACCCGTCAAATCGCGTGCCCTTAGTGGCGTGGATTCACTCTACTCTATTGTTCAAATGCCAGGTGGTGTGCCAGTCGCAACTATGGCTATCGGTGAAGCAGGTGCGACTAATGCTGCCCTCTTTGCCCTCCGTCTCCTCTCAGTAGAAGATCAGGCTATCGCGACAGCATTGGCAGATTTCGCAGAAGAGCAAGGAAAAATCGCAGAGGAGTCTACAAATGAGCTCATCTAAAACAATCGGAATTATCGGTGGCGGTCAGCTTGGTCAGATGATGGCCATTTCTGCTATCTACATGGGGCACAAGGTTATCGCGCTGGATCCTGCGGCGGATTGCCCGGCCTCTCGTGTGGCGGAAATCATCGTAGCTCCTTATAATGACGTGGATGCCCTCCGTCAGCTGGCAGAGCGTTGCGATGTCCTCACCTATGAGTTTGAAAATGTCGATGCCGACGGTTTGGATGCTGTCATCAAGGATGGACAACTCCCTCAAGGGACCGACTTGCTCCGCATTTCGCAAAATCGTATCTTTGAAAAGGACTTCCTCTCAAACAAGGCACAAGTCACTGTTGCACCCTACAAGGTCGTGACTTCTAGCCAAGACTTGGCAGATATTGACCTTTCTAAAAACTATGTCCTAAAGACTGCGACAGGTGGCTACGATGGGCATGGGCAAAAGGTCATTCGCTCAGCAGAAGATTTGGAAGAAGCCTATGCGCTGGCTGATTCAGCAGACTGTGTCTTGGAAGAATTCGTCAACTTTGACCTTGAGATTTCAGTCATCGTATCAGGGAATGGCAAGGACGTGACAGTTTTCCCAGTTCAGGAAAATATCCACCGCAACAATATCCTGTCTAAGACCATCGTGCCAGCCCGCATTTCGGAAAGGCTAGCAGATAAAGCTAAAACCATGGCAGTGAGAATCGCTGAACAGCTGAATTTGTCTGGAACACTTTGTGTGGAAATGTTTGCGACAGCTGATGACATTATCGTCAACGAGATTGCTCCACGTCCACACAACTCTGGGCATTATTCAATTGAAGCCTGCGACTTCTCGCAGTTTGATACTCATATCTTGGGTGTTCTGGGAGCACCATTGCCAGCTATCAAACTACATGCCCCAGCTGTTATGCTCAATGTTCTCGGTCAGCATGTCGAGGCTGCTGAAAAATATGTCACAGAAAATCCAAGCGCCCACCTCCACATGTATGGTAAAATAGAAGCGAAGCACAACCGAAAGATGGGGCATGTGACTTTGTTTAGTGATGTGCCGGATGAAGTAGAGGAATTATAGAAAGAGGAAAAACTTGTCTACAGATAGTGTTGAAAAAATTTTTAAATGTGAATATTTTGATGTGTTTGAATATATTGATAATAAAAAAGTGCCATTTGATCTTGAAAAATGGATAAAAGGTATTGATGTTTCAAAGTATTCGCAGAATGCTGTCGAATATTTGGATGATTATATAAGAGTTGAAGCTATTAGTTATGAAAAAAGTTTTGATTTGTGGTTTTTTCAATTTTTACGAATCAGAGATAAAGATGTCCCATTACTGTGTAAAAGAGAGTCAGAAGCAGAAGAGTTGTCTTTAAACGATGATGAATATGTAGCAGAACCGATGGTATGTTTATATGACCCTGGAAAGAATATATTAATGATTCAAAAGAATTCGCATAGTGTTAGTGCGGTTGGAATTGAAAAATATTTTCATAAGACTTTTACGGATAGTAAAATTAGACTGGATAGAAAAATAGATTTCAAAGCTTTTAAAAAAGTTAAAGAAGCACAACAAGTTTCAAAAATTCGTTTTAGAATGAGTGAGGTTGATAGTTTACAACGATTGAACATTTTCTCAACATTGAAATCAAAACTAGGAAAAGCAATAGATTCAATGGGAGATATAGGGATTCCTTATTATGATATTACTTTATCAGTAGGACGGTATAAAACAAAGGAATTAAATACGGCTGAGAAAAACAATCTATTAGATGATATTTTGTTATTGAATGATAAATATAAGGATCATGTAGAGAGAGCTGATTTTACAGTAAGAAATGAGGGAGTTTCTGAATTCGTGAGTCTATTTGGTAATGTTATACAGGATGAAATTACAATTAAACAAGAAAGAAAATTACCGATAAAATACGATGACGTGAAACATAAGATGGGAGATGTCTATGAGAAGAGAAAATCGAAATTCTGATTTCTTTATAAAAATATTTCCATTCTTGATATCAGCTGTGTTTGCAATCATAAATTGTAAAATAAATTTTATTTATGCGGGTTCTAAAGGGATAGATACATTATTTTCCAATTTAATAAATGTATTTGCAATCATAGTGGGCGTTTTGATAGCACTTTTTGGTGTGTTGCCCTCCATACATAGTTCATTAATTATGGAGAGAATTCGTGAATATGACGCTGAGAGTGATTTATTTTATTTTTGTAAGGAAACATTACTTTTGAATTTCTTGTCTTTGTGTTTTACAATACTTCTTGGATTCATACAGTTAAACTTTTGTTTAAACAATTATAATTATATTTTTAGTATTTGGTTATTTATAGTATGTTCAACTCTAATATCATCGTTTAAAACAATATTAATTTTATTAAAGATTTCTTTCTGGTCATCTAAAAAAAAGCAAGAAATTGAAAAATTGGATGAATCTGAGTCTCAAAAACTTAAAAATAAATATATAGATAAGGAGAAACAACATGATTGAACGTTACTCTCGCCCTGAGATGGCGAACATTTGGAGTGAAGAAAATAAATACCGTGCTTGGCTTGAGGTGGAAATCTTGGCTGATGAGGCATGGGCTGAGTTGGGGGAAATCCCTAAGGAAGATGTGGCTTTGATTCGCGAGCAAGCGGACTTTGACATCGACCGTATTTTAGAAATTGAGCAGGAGACTCGTCACGATGTGGTTGCCTTTACACGTGCGGTTTCTGAGACGCTTGGTGAGGAGCGCAAGTGGGTTCACTATGGTTTGACTTCTACCGACGTGGTGGATACGGCCTACGGCTACCTCTACAAGCAGGCCAACGACATCATCCGTCGTGACCTTGAAAACTTCACCAACATCATCGCTGATAAGGCTAAGGAGCACAAGTTCACCATCATGATGGGTCGTACCCACGGGGTGCATGCGGAGCCTACAACCTTTGGTCTTAAATTGGCAACTTGGTACAGTGAAATGAAGCGTAATATCGAGCGTTTCGAGCATGCGGCTGCTGGTGTGGAAGCTGGTAAGATTTCTGGAGCGGTTGGGAACTTTGCCAACATCCCACCATTTGTGGAGCAATACGTCTGCGACAAGCTTGGTATCCGTGCTCAAGAAATCTCTACACAGGTGCTTCCTCGTGACCTTCACGCTGAGTACTTTGCAGTTCTTGCTAGCATCGCAACTTCTATTGAGCGTATGGCGACTGAGATCCGTGGTTTGCAAAAGTCTGAGCAACGTGAAGTGGAAGAGTTCTTTGCCAAGGGGCAAAAAGGCTCTTCAGCAATGCCTCACAAACGCAACCCTATCGGTTCTGAAAACATGACAGGTTTGGCGCGTGTTATCCGTGGTCACATGGTGACAGCCTATGAGAACGTCGCTCTCTGGCACGAACGCGACATTTCTCACTCATCAGCGGAGCGAATCATCACACCAGACACGACCATTTTGATTGACTACATGCTTAACCGTTTTGGAAATATCGTCAAGAACTTGACGGTCTTTCCAGAAAACATGATCCGCAACATGAACTCTACGTTTGGTCTGATCTTTAGCCAACGTGCTATGTTGACCTTGATTGAAAAAGGCATGACCCGTGAGCAAGCTTATGACTTGGTGCAACCAAAAACAGCCCACTCTTGGGACAACCAAGTAGACTTCAAACCGCTTCTCGAAGCAGATCCAGAAGTGACATCACGCCTCACTCAAGAGGAGATCGATGAAATCTTCAACCCTGCATACTACACCAAACGAGTAGATGATATCTTTGAACGTATCGGACTTGGTGACTAATCATAAAATAAAAAAGCGAGATTCAATCTCGCTTTTTCGTATTCTCTTAGAAGAATCTTAGTCTTCTTTTCTCTTAGTCAGTCCGTAGGCTGCTAGAGTCGCCATGAGGCCTGCTGCGACCAAGCCTGCAGAGTCTTGACTTCCTGTTGCAGGGAGTTGTTTTTCATCTGCTTTGGCAGTAGTTGGTGCAGTTTGCTCAGCTTTCTCAACGGCAGTGCCGACTTCAACAACTTGAGTGACCGTTTCCTGTGTTACCACGCTATTGACAAGCGTTCTTTCTTCTTTTCCATCAGCACTAGTGCTTACAGAGTAGAAGGCAGTACGGTGGCCGTTAGCCCCTTTAGTAACAACTTGCGTTTGTCCTTTTGGTAATTGAGGATTTTCACGTGTCACAGTAGTGAATGGAATTTCTTCCTCTTGGATATCCAGTCTTGGTTTTGTTTCTGCGGCTGGAGCAAGACCGTGTTCGTCTCCTACATGGGTTACAAGGGTTCCGATTTCAATAACTTGGGTCACTGCTTCTTGAGTCACAAGGCTATCTACAAGAGTTTTCACTTCCTTACCGTCAGCACTAGTGCTTACAGAGTAGTAATGGCTGCGACGACCGTTAGCGCCTTTAGTAACGACTTGAGTCTTCCCTTTGAGCAAGAGTGGATTTTCACGTGTCACGGTAGTGAACGGAATATCTTCTTCTTGGATATCTAGTCTTGGTTTTGCCTCTGCGGCTGGGGCAAGACCGTGTTCATCCCCTTTGTGAGTAATAGGGGCGCCGATTTCAACCACTTGGGTCACAGGTTCTTTGGTTACTTGGTTATCTAGAACCGTTTCTGTTTGTTTACCATTTTCAGTAAGGACAGAGATGTAATGAGTGCGTTCGCCATCTACACCTGGTGTGACAATCTTTTCTTGCTTAGCTGGGAGGTTTGGATTTTCCTTCTTGATAACTTCAAATGGAATCTTTTCTGCTCTTGTGATGAGTTCCGGTTTGGTTTCAACATTGGCAGCTAGTTCATTTTCATCGAGGCTTCCTGAGTGAGTTGCCGCTGGTTTAAGGCCTAGGCGGGCTGCCTTGAGTTTGGCTACGAGAGCGTCTAACTCGGCTTGTTTGTTACGGTTAAGGTTGTAGTTGAGAGCTTCTTTCGCTGCATTTAGGGCATCCAAGCTTTCCTTGCTGTATCCATCCAAGTTAGTAGGGATTTGAGCAAGCTCCTCACGGAGAGCATTGTAGTCAGCGCGGAAGTAGTCTTTGTTGTGGTCTGCAAAGGCAGTCATGAGTTCAAAGATTTCTTCTTCCTTGTACTCAGCACTTGGTCTATCTGCCCAGATAGCAAGCATACTACCAATAGTAGGAAGGTCTACCTCAGGATATTTGGTAGATGCAAGCTGGTTAAATGGTGTTTTTTTAGTATTTTCAATTGCTTTTTTGAGGAAACCACCACCATCTTCAGGTTTCTGGCCGAGAATGTAGTACCAGTCTCCGTTGGTGTTAAGGAATTTGTAGCCTTTGCTTGCCAGGTACTGAGGAGATGCAAGGTTGTAACCCCACCATCCCTTAGACCAGTAAGAGATGATGACATCCTTGTCAAACTCAACATCATCCTTGTCCTCGTAGTAGAAACCATCGTTGAAGGCCATTGGTTGAAGGCCTCTTTCTTTGGCCATAGCAGCAAGAGTGTTGGCATATTCAGCAAACTTGCCATAGAGTCCATACCATTTGAGGTAGTACCAGCCTTGAGCGTTGGTAGCGTCATTAGCGTATTCGTCTGTACCGTAGTTAAAGATCTTAGTCTTGCCCGCAAAGAAGTCCATGTACTTACCGATAAGGCCTTTTGTAAAGTTCATTGCTTCTTCGTTTTCAAGGTCCATGGTTGTTTTGGAGACTTTATCGAAATTAGCTTGAGGGTTTGCGATACCTAATTTTTCCATAGCGACAAGCATGGCATCCATGTGACCTGGGCTGTTGATCGCTGGGATGAGTCCAATACCTTTTGATTTTGCGTACTCGATCAATTCAGTGATTTCAGCTTGACTAAGAGTGGTACCATTTGGATCATCGTAGTAAGCTTTTGTTCCTTCTATGATAGCCTTCTTGACATCATCGCTTGCATAAGTTTTTCCGTTAGCTGTGATGGTCATGTCATCAAGGAGGAAGCGAAGTCCATCGTTTCCTAGGAGAAGATGCACATCAGAGTAGCCGAGCTCGCTCGCTTTGTCTACGATACGTTTGAGTTGGTCGAGCGTGAAGTACTTACGTCCAGCATCGATAGAGATTACTTTGTTCTTGGCAAGCTTTTCAACTTCGCGTTTCGCGTCTTCTTCTTTTTGAGCTTCTGGTGTGAAGGTCAAGTTGCTGACAGCTTCTTGGAGTTTCGCGATTGCCTGGTCAATCGTGTCTTGTTGGGCGCGACTGAGGTTGCTATCGAGTGAGCGAATAGCTTTTTCAGCTTCTTTTACAGCTGCGACACTTTCTGCAGTATAGCGGTTAAGGTCTGTTGGCACTTCTTTCAGGGCTTGCTCAGCAGACTCATAGTCAGCTGCGAAGTATTCAGCATTGGCATTTGCGAAGCTACGCATGAGTTTGAAGAGGCGTGATGGTGAATAGCGTGCAGATGGGGTATCCGCCCAAGCAGCTACCATACCTCCGATGAACGGGATAGTAGCCCCATCAGATTTTGGTACAGAAGTGATTGGAGTGTTCTTGATACCATTGAGTCCTTGGTCGAGGTTGTACCAGCCTTGGCCATCGGCATTTCGTCCGAGGACGTAGTACCAAGCATCGTTGGTATTAAGGATTTGGTGGCCTTTTTCAACTAAAAGTTTAGAAGAAGCGACGTCGTATCCGCCCCATCCACCAGTCCACATAGAAACGATGATGTCTTTGTCAAAGGTTCCAAAGCTAGTGTCGCTATTGTAGTAGATACCGTCGTTAAAAGCCATTGGTTTGAGGCCGTGAGATTTGACGATGCGAGCAAGGTCGTTGGCGTAGGCGATAAATTTATCATAACCCTTGTCAGGGAATCCATCTTCTGGATACCATTTATAGGCTTGAAGAACGCTCCAGCCTTTGGCGTTTGTAGCATCATTGGCGTACTCGTCTAGTCCGATATTGAAGATGTCAGTTTTGCCAGCGAAGTAAGCAGCATACTTTTCGATCAGAGCTTTGGTAAATGCAACCGCTTCTTTGTTATCAAGGTCAACGGTACGAGCAGATTCCTTGCCAAAGTAGTTGAAGTTCGGTTTTTGGATACCTAGTTCTTTCATGGCATGCAAAATCGCATCCATGTGGCCAGGGCTATTTACAGTTGGGATGAGATCAATGCCTTTGTTTTTAGCATAGTTGATCAAGTCCGTCATCTGACTTTCTGTCAAATGGTTGCCGTTTGGATCCTTGTAGTAGGCATCGGTTCCGTTTTCGAGTGCACGTTTGACATCGTCACTTGCATAGGTTTTGCCATTGGCTGTGATCGTCATGTCGTCTAACATAAAACGCATGCCGTCATTTCCAACTAGTAGATGAAGATCAGTATAACCGTAGTGTTTGGCTTTGTCGATGATTTCTTTGAGTTGGTCTGGAGAGAAGTACTTGCGTCCAGCGTCGATTGAGATCATTTTTCGTTTTGCCAGTTTTTCATTTACCTGAGCTGCTCGTTCCGTGCTAGGAGTGGCTACTGCAGGTGTGACGGCTTCATTTTTCTTTTCTGAAGAAGTGCTTTCAGCAGGAGTTTCAGCTGGGGCAGGGCTTTCTTTCTCGGCAGTAGGAGTTGGAGTAGCATTTTCTGTCACAACTGGTGCGCTTGACTCTTCTGTTGTTGGAGCAACTGTTCGAGGAGCCTCCTGGTCTTCTTTGACCTCCTCTTTTACAGGTTTGTCAGCCTTTTCTTCCAGTTTTTCTGGAACCTTGGAGTCTACAGCTTCCTTGACTGCTTGAGGACTCTCCTGAATAGTTTGAACAGTTTCTTCAGCTGTTGGAGCTGGAGTAATCCCGTCGGCAGATACGACTTGGGCGCTAAAAGCAAATCCTATAAGTACAGAAGCTGCCCCAACCGCGTATTTACGAATGGAGAAGCGCTGTTTCTTTTCTAGTTTCATGACAAAACCTCCTTGTTATTATCATATATGATAGCGTTTACATAAAACCAATTTTATTTTATTATCTAAGGAGTAAAATGTCAAGTGGGTTTATATAAGAACTATAATAAATAGAGGAAATCATAAGATTTAGGAGAAATTTGCTAATAAGGGATAAAACCGAGGAAAAACCAAACGAAAATTTACCTTGTTTTTAGTAAAAATGCTACTAATTAAATAAGAGCCCTTCATAGCGTTTTCACAGCTTCTTTCTCGTGCTATAATGAATAGAGAAAAAGCCTGAGCTAGGCTCAGGCTTTTTCTTAATGACCTCGGTTACATGAGATGAATTTGATTTTGTAGTAGTCTGCTCGCTTATAAGTTTCACTATAGGCAAGGACTTGGCCAGTGGCCTCAAGTTTTGTAGTCTTTGTTTGAAAGACAGTTGGGAATTGTGTATCGATTCCGAGTACAGAAGCAGCATGCTCTGGTGTTGGAAATGCGATTTCGTTGATTTCCTCAAAATGTTCATCACTCATGTGAATGCGGTAATCCAATTTGAAACGTGTATAGATAGAGCTATAATAGTCAAGATTTGGATAGTTGGCATTGATGTATTGCTCAGGAATATAAGATGTGTGGTAGATGTATGTCACATCGTTTGTCTGACGAATACGTTCAATCTTATAGTAGAATTGATCTCCACGTAGTCCAAGTTTATCTAAATATTCAAGTTTGTTTCCGCGCTCGATAGAAAGGACAGTAACTTTATCGTCTTTTGTTTCAAAGATTTCGACATCTGAAAACTCAACGAGTTTGTGCTTACGGGCACGTGAAACGAAAGTACCTTTACCTTGTTGGCGGACAATGTAGCCGTCTTTAGCAAGGTCATTCAAGGCACGAACAACTGTGATTGAACTCACATCGTACATCGCGATCAATTCGGCTTCTGTATAAAATTTATCTCCACTTGCAAATTGACCAGAGATGATTTTGTTTTTTAATTCATCTTTAATATATTGGTATTTAGGAATAGCCATAAATTTCACCTCGATTCTCTTTCTCCAATTTTGATTTTACCACAAATATAAAGAAAAGAGTAGTATTAAGGTCAAAAAATTAAAATAATAGACTAAAAATGTTATTTTACATGTAAAAAAATTCATTTGATGTTCTTGTGAATTATCATACATAAAAAGATCGTTTTCATGCTATTTTTAGATAATTTCGGTAAACGGTAAGTAAAAAAATAGAAAAATTTTAAATAATTTTCTAAAACCTATTGACAAATGCAAAAGATTTGATTATAGTTAATATTATAATAAATGAAAGCGCAAACTTAATTCGTCAGAGGTAATGACATGACAAGATTTAAAATTGAGGACGATTTCTATTTAGACGAAAAACCGTTCAAGATTTTGTCCGGCGCCATTCATTATTTTAGAATTCCAGCAGAGGATTGGTATCATTCTCTCTATAACTTAAAGGCGCTTGGCTTTAATACAGTCGAGACCTATGTGGCTTGGAATTTACACGAACCTGTTGAAGGGGAGTTTGATTTTGAAGGTGCCAGAAATTTGGAGAGATTTCTTCAAATTGCACAAGATCTAGGTCTCTATGCCATTGTACGCCCGTCTCCATTTATCTGTGCGGAATGGGAATTTGGTGGCTTGCCGGCTTGGCTCTTGACCAAGGACATGCGAATTCGCTCGTCCGACCCGGCCTACATCGAGGCTGTTGCTCGCTATTATGACCAATTATTGCCAAGGCTTGTGCCTCGCTTGTTGGATAACGGCGGAAACATTCTCATGATGCAAGTCGAAAATGAATATGGCTCTTATGGAGAAGATAAGTCTTATCTACGAGCAATTCGAAAATTGATGGAAGACCGAGGGATTGATTGCCCACTCTTTACTTCAGATGGCCCATGGAGGGCTACTCTGAAAGCCGGAACCTTGATCGAAGACGACCTCTTTGTGACAGGAAACTTCGGTTCTAAAGCTCCGTACAACTTTTCACAGATGCAGGAATTCTTTGATGAGCATGGCAAGAAATGGCCCCTCATGTGTATGGAATTCTGGGATGGTTGGTTCAACCGTTGGAAAGAACCCATCATCACTCGTGATCCTAAAGAATTGGCAGAAGCTGTTCGAGAGGTATTGGAGCAAGGCTCTATCAACCTTTACATGTTCCATGGTGGTACAAACTTTGGTTTCATGAATGGTTGCTCGGCTCGAGGAACTCTGGATTTGCCGCAAGTCACATCTTACGACTATGATGCCCTTCTCGATGAAGAAGGAAATCCAACTGCTAAATACTTAGCAGTCAAGAAGATGATGGCAACCCACTTCCCAGAGTATCCACAGTTGGAACCACTCTATAAGGAAAGCATGGAGATAGGGTCCATTCCATTGGTCGAAAAAGTTTCCTTGTTTGAAACCCTGGATAATCTCTCTAGTCCTACTGAAAGCCTCTATCCAAAAGCGATGGAAGAACTTGGTCAAAGTTATGGCTACCTTCTCTACCGCACGGAGGCAAGTTGGGATGCAGAAGAGGAACGTCTCCGTATCATCGATGGACGTGACCGAGCTCAACTCTTTGTAGATGGTCAATGGATTGCTACTCAATACCAGACAGAGATTGGCGAAGACATCTACTGTCAAGGCAACCGAGAAGGCTTTTCAGAGATTGACATCTTGATTGAAAATATGGGGCGTGTCAACTACGGACATAAGTTTTTGGCAGATACGCAGCGTAAAGGAATTCGAACAGGTGTCTGCAAGGATCTACATTTCTTACTGAATTGGAAACAATATCCACTGCCACTGGATAATCCTGAGAAGATTGATTTTTCAAAAGGATGGACAGAAGGACAACCAGCCTTTTACGCTTTCGACTTTACTGTTGAAGAGCCGAAGGATACCTACTTAGACTTGTCTGAGTTTGGTAAGGGAGTTGCCTTTGTCAACGGGCGTCACCTAGGGCGTTTCTGGAACGTCGGCCCGACCCTCTCACTTTATATCCCTCATAGTTATCTCAAGGAAGGTGCTAACCGCATCATCATCTTTGAAACTGAGGGCGAATATAAAGAAGAGATTCACTTAACTCGTAAACCTACACTAAAACACATAAAGGGGGAAAACTTATGACAATTGTAGGATGCCGTATCGATGGACGTTTGATCCACGGTCAAGTAGCCAATCTTTGGGCTGGAAAACTAAATGTTTCACGCATTATGGTTGTAGACGACGAAGTTGTTAACAACGATATTGAAAAGAGTGGTTTGAAACTTGCGACACCACCAGGTGTGAAACTCAGTATCTTGCCAGTTGAGAAAGCAGCAGCAAATATCCTTGCTGGTAAATACGATAGCCAACGTCTCTTTATCGTTGCACGTAAACCAGACCGTTTCCTTGGTTTGGTTGAAGCAGGCGTTCCGCTTGAAACACTCAATGTCGGCAATATGTCTCAAACACCAGAAACTCGCCCTATCACACGTTCTATCAACGTGGTAGATAAGGATGTGGAAGACTTCCACAAACTGGCAGAAAAAGGTGTGAAACTCACTGCTCAAATGGTTCCAAACGATCCCGTATCAGACTTTTTGAGTTTATTAAAATAGGAAAAAATTTTTAGGAGGTCATTGTTATGATACAATGGTGGCAAATTTTACTTCTCACTTTGTACTCAGCTTATCAAATCTGTGATGAGTTGACAATCGTTTCATCTGCAGGTTCCCCTGTATTCGCTGGTTTCATTACTGGTTTGATCATGGGAGATGTGACAACTGGTTTGTTTATCGGTGGTAGCTTGCAGTTGTTCGTTCTCGGGGTTGGTACCTTCGGTGGTGCCTCTCGTATCGACGCAACTTCTGGTGCGGTTCTTGCAACAGCATTCTCTATCTCTCAAGGTATTGATACAGACCTTGCGATTACAACAATCGCTGTACCAGTAGCAGCACTTTTGACATACTTCGACGTTCTTGGACGTATGACAACTACTTTCTTTGCACACCGTATTGATGCTGCGATTGAACGCTTTGACTACAAAGGTATCGAACGCAACTACCTACTTGGTGCGCTTCCATGGGCTCTTTCTCGTGCCCTTCCAGTATTCTTCGCTCTTGCTTTTGGTGGTGCTTTCGTACAATCAGTAGTAGACCTTGTTAAAGAATACCAATGGGTTGCAGATGGTTTGACGCTTGCAGGTCGTATGCTTCCAGGTCTTGGATTTGCAATCTTGCTTCGTTACCTTCCAGTTAAACGTAACCTTCACTACCTTGCAATGGGATTCGGTTTGACAGCTATGTTGACTGTTCTTTACTCATATGTAACAGGTCTTGGTGGCGCTGTTGCGGGTATCCTTGGTACTCTTCCTGCTGATGTTGCTGAAAAGATTGGCTTTGCTAACAACTTCAAAGGTTTGTCTATGATCGGTGTTTCTATTGTAGGTATCTTCCTTGCAGTTGTTCACTTTAAGAACAGCCAAAAAGTAGCTGTAGCAGCACCTTCTACACCATCAGAAAGTGGGGAAATCGAAGATGACGAATTCTAATTACAAACTTACAAAAGAAGATTTTAATCAAATCAACAAACGTAGCTTGTTTACTTTCCAATTAGGTTGGAACTATGAGCGTATGCAAGCTTCTGGTTACCTTTACATGATCTTGCCTCAATTGCGTAAAATGTATGGGGATGGAACTCCTGAATTGAAAGAAATGATGAAAGTTCATACTCAATTCTTCAATACTTCTCCATTCTTCCACACAATTATCGCTGGTTTTGACCTTGCCATGGAAGAAAAAGATGGTGTAGGTTCAAAAGATGCCGTTAACGGTATCAAGACAGGTTTGATGGGACCATTTGCTCCTCTTGGAGACACAATCTTTGGTTCACTTGTACCTGCTATCATGGGATCTATCGCAGCAACTATGGCTATCGCTGGCCAACCATGGGGTATCTTCCTTTGGATCGCAGTTGCAGTTGCATATGACATCTTCCGTTGGAAACAATTGGAATTTGCTTACAAAGAAGGGGTTAACCTTATCAACAACATGCAAAGTACTTTGACAGCTTTGATTGATGCTGCATCTGTACTTGGTGTCTTCATGATGGGTGCTCTTGTAGCAACAATGATCAACTTTGAGATTTCTTACAAATTGCCAATCGGTGAAAAATTGATTGATTTCCAAGACATCTTGAACTCAATCTTCCCACGCTTGCTTCCAGCAATCTTTACTGCCTTTATCTTCTGGTTGCTTGGTAAGAAAGGTATGAACTCTACTAAAGCGATCGGTATCATTATCGTTCTTGCAGTAGGTCTTTCATTCATCGGTAAATTCTTGCTTGGAATGGGCGCATAATTTATGGCGAAATCGTTAATTTTGGTGAGTCATGGTCGTTTCTGTGAAGAACTTAAAGGTAGCACGGAAATGATTATGGGTCCACAAGACAACATTCATGCAGTGGCTCTTCTTCCAGAAGATGGCCCAGAAGAATTTACTGCAAAATTTGAAGCTGCTATCGAAGGATTGGATGATTTCCTAGTCTTTGCGGATCTTCTCGGTGGTACACCATGTAACGTGGTAAGCCGTTTAATCATGGAAGGTCGCGACATTGAACTCTACGCAGGGATGAATCTTCCGATGGTGATTGAATTTATCAATGCCAGCCTTACAGGTGCAGATGCGGATTATAAGAGCCGTGGTGCAGAAAGCATTGTAAAAGTCAATGATCTGTTAGCAGGCTTCGATGATGACGAAGATGAATAATACTCTTCGAAAATCAAATTCAAACCACGTCAGCGTCGCCTTGCCGTATATATGTTACTGACTTCGTCAGTCTCATCCGGCAACCTCAAAGCAGTGCTTTGAGCAACCTGTGGCTAGCTTCCTAGTTTGCTCTTTGATTTTCATTGAGTATACGATGTGACAACGTGAAAATCGTTAGAACAGCTTATATAGAATATACATGGGAATGGGAGTAAATCCCATTCCCATATTTTCAATAGGAATGAAACAATAATAGATTAGAGGAACTCTATGCTAAATTACACAAAAGAAGAATTACTTGAACTGGGTGCAGAAATCACGACTCGTGAAATCTACCAACAGCCTGATGTATGGAAAGAAGCTTTTGAAGCCTATCAAGCGAAACGTGAAGAAATTGCAGCCTTTCTGCAAGGTATCGCTGATAGACATGACTATATCAAGGTCATCTTGACGGGTGCTGGTACTTCTGCTTATGTGGGAGATACCTTGGTGCCATACTTTAAGGAAGTCTATGACGAGCGCAAATGGAACTTCAATTCTATTGCGACAACAGATATCGTAGCCAATCCAGAAACCTATCTGAAAAAAGATGTGGCAACTGTCCTTGTATCCTTTGCTCGTAGCGGGAATTCACCTGAAAGTGTGGCAACAGTTGATTTGGCCAAAGCCTTGGTGGATGACCTCTATCAAGTGACCATTACATGTGCTGCAGATGGGAAATTGGCTCTTCAAGCCCATGGCGATGACCGCAATCTCTTGCTCTTGCAACCGGCTGCTTCTAATGACGCTGGATTTGCTATGACTTCTAGCTTTACATCTATGATGTTGACAGCACTCTTGGTTTTTGATCCTACAGAATTTGCTGTTAAAGCTGAACGTTTTGAAGTTGTTTCTAGTCTTGCCCGTAAAGTTCTAGACAATGCAGCAGATGTCAAAGAGCTGGTTGACCTCGACTTTAACCGTGTTATCTACCTAGGTGCTGGTCCTTTCTTTGGACTTGCTCATGAAGCTCAGCTCAAGATTTTGGAATTAACAGCTGGTCAAGTAGCGACTATGTATGAAAGTCCAGTTGGCTTCCGTCACGGTCCAAAATCACTGATCAACGAAGATACAGTTGTTTTGGTCTTTGGTACAACGACAGACTACACTCGCAAGTACGACTTGGACTTGGTTCGTGAAGTGGCTGGTGACCAGATTGCTCGTCGTGTTGTGCTTTTGAGTGATCAAGCCTTTGGTCTTGAAAATGTCAAAGAAGTGGCTCTTGGCTGTGGTGGAGTCTTGAACGATATTTACCGTGTCTTCCCTTACATCATTTATGCCCAACTCTTTGCCCTTTTGACTTCGCTTAAGGTCGAAAACAAACCAGATACACCGTCTCCTACAGGTACAGTAAACCGTGTGGTACAAGGTGTTATCATTCATGACTATCAAAAATAAGGAAGTGTCTATGAGTAAATTACAATTAAGTCCCAATAAAGTAGCTTGCTTGCAAAAACTCTCTGATGAGAACGGCATTATCTCAGCTCTTGCCTTTGACCAACGTGGCGCTTTGAAACGCCTTATGGCTCAATACCAAACAGAAGAGCCAACAGTTGCTCAAATGGAAGAACTTAAAGTATTGGTTGCAGATGAATTGACAAAATACGCATCATCTATGCTCCTTGACCCTGAGTATGGTCTTCCAGCTACAAAAGCGCTTGATGCCAATGCTGGTCTTCTCCTTGCTTATGAAAAAACTGGTTACGATACAACAAGCACCAAACGCTTGCCTGACTGCTTGGATATTTGGTCTGCCAAACGCATCAAGGAACAAGGCGCAGACGCTGTTAAGTTCTTGCTTTACTATGATGTAGACAGTTCTGACGAACTCAACCAAGAAAAACAAGCCTACATCGAACGCATCGGTTCTGAGTGTGTGGCGGAAGACATTCCATTCTTCCTTGAAATCTTGGCTTACGATGAAAAGATTGCTGACGCAGGTTCTGTAGAATACGCTAAAGTGAAACCACACAAGGTTATCGGTGCGATGAAAGTCTTCTCAGACCCACGCTTTAACATCGATGTCTTGAAAGTGGAAGTACCAGTTAACGTCAAATACGTTGAAGGATTTGGCGATGGTGAAATCGTTCATACACGTGAAGAAGCAGCAGCCTTCTTCAAAGCGCAAGACGAAGCAACAAACTTGCCATATATCTACTTGAGTGCAGGTGTATCAGCCAAACTCTTCCAAGAGACTCTTGTTTTTGCCCACGAATCAGGCGCAAACTTCAATGGTGTTCTTTGTGGCCGTGCTACATGGGCTGGATCAGTTGAAGCTTACATCAAAGATGGTGAAACAGCAGCTCGCGAATGGCTTCGCACAACAGGTTTTGAGAACATTGACGAACTCAACAAGGTTCTTCAAACAACAGCGACTTCATGGACTGAACGTGTAGAAGCATAAAACAAGTATAGAAGAACCCCCTTTTGTTAAGAAGATACTTAAGGTTTTCTGACAAAGGATTCTGAAAATAAAACTACAACCATAGATGGTGCATACACTCTCTATGGTTTGTTTACTTAAGAGAAATGAGTCAAAGGAGAGAAGAATGAAAGCATACACAGAACGTGTATTTGGAAATCATGAGGGCAAGGATGTCTTGGCCTATCGCTTTGAGACTGACAGTGGCTACCAACTAGAAATCATGACCTATGGTGCGACCATCTTGCGCTATGTCACACCTGACAAGGCTGGAAACTTTGCCAATGTGATTTTGGGTTTTGATGATTTTGATAGCTATGTAGGTAATAGTCCCAAGCATGGAGCAAGTGTAGGTCCTGTAGCGGGCCGTATTGCAGGTGCGACATTTGAGCTCAATGGTCAGACCTATAATCTTGAAGTCAACAATGCTAGCAACTGTAACCACAGTGGTTCAACAGGTTGGGATGCGAGCTTGTTTGAATTGGTAGAAGTGAGCGACCATGGCTTGACCCTCTACACAGAGCGTACAGACGGGACAGGAGGATTTCCTGGTAATCTTAAGATTTGGATTAGCTACTACTTGGAAGAAACTGGTGCCTACGAAGTCAGCTACAAGGTAACGACAGATCAAGATACGCTTGTCAATCCAACTAATCACAGCTACTTCAACTTGTCTGGCGATTTCACGCAGACAATTGATCGCCATGTCTTCCAGCTAAATACGGAGGGCATTTACCCAATCGCTCCGGACGGTGTGCCATCAAAGACTCCAGATGCTACTCGTGATGTGGTTAAACACATCTACAATGGAGCTTTGTTGAAGGACATCTTTGCAGAGGAAGATGAGCAAATCCAGTTGGTATCTGGTTTGGATCACCCATTTGCCCTTCCTGTAGGCCATGACAATGCGGGTTTCCTTTATGACCAAAACTCAGGTCGTTTCCTACTTTTCAAGACAGAGGCCCCTTGCTTTGTGGTCTACACAGCAAACTTTGTGGATGAGAGTGTCATCATAGGGGGCCAGCCAATGGTACAGCACAATGGAATTGCCCTTGAAGCGCAAGCTTTACCAGATGCCATTCACAGTGACCTCAAAGACCAAGTCATTCTCAAAGCAGGGGAAACTTTCACCAGCAAAACTCGCTACGAGCTTGTTGTAAAATAAAAAGAAGAGCTGGTTCCCAGCTCTTTTGAGTTGTCTTCGTTGACATTTTATCTCAATAGTGTATAATCGATGTAATTAACAAAGTTACAACAAAAGGAGACACCTTATGACTTATGCATACCAAAGCCACATTTACCTAGCAGAGGCTGTTTTAAATGTCAAGGATTTAACGAATCAAACGGCTTTTTATCACCAGATTATCGGTTTGGAGATTTTGTCTCAAACGGAGACAGAAGCGATTTTGGGACTTGGTCGAAAAGCCTTGGTTCACTTGATTGCGACAGAAAAGGCTGGCGAAGTAAGGGAGCATTATGGACTCTACCATTTGGCGATTTTGTTGCCGACACGAAAAGCCTTGGCAGATGTCTTGAAACACCTAAGTGACTTGCGGATTCCTCTGGTCGGGGGTGCAGATCATGGATACAGTGAGGCTATTTATCTAGAGGATTTGGAAGGAAATGGCATTGAACTTTACCGTGATAAGCCAGTTTCGTCATGGGATATTCGAGAAGACGGCCGCATTATCGGTGTGACTGAGGCTCTTGCGGCACAGGACATTTATGAGCTAGGGGAAAAGGTGGATCCCTTTATCCTAGCTGAAGGGACGAGAATGGGGCATATCCATCTATCGGTGAAGGATAGTCGTGCGGCGAGCCAGTTTTATCAAAAGGTGTTAGGACTAGAAGATAAATTTAGCATTCCTAGTGCTAGTTGGATAGCGGCTGGTCAGTACCATCACCACCTGGCTGTCAACGAATGGGCTGGAAAAGGTCTGGCTCCGCGTGAGCAAGGCTTGTCAGGCTTGGCCTACTATGTCCTTGAGGTCGAAAGCAAGGAAGAACTCTTGAACATCGTTAAGCAAGCACAAGAGCTAGAAGCTCCGATTAAGTGGCTAAATTCGAGTGAGTTGGATCTTGTAGACCCAGATGGGATTGTGACTCGCATTCGCTTGGCACGATGAAACGAGGAAAACACATTATTTATTTTAGAGACATAGGAAAAGGCGGATAAGCTCGTATTCTGTTTTTAGAATGCGGACTTGTTCGCTTTTTTATGAAATGACGAAACCTTTCTTGGATCTAGCAAAGGTATCTGCCGGGGATATTTTCCCTTTTCTAAGGGTTCATGCTATAATACTAATAAACTTTTCTTTCTCTAGGAAGGCAAATGCCAAAAATCGGCTAGAATGCTGGCAATCGTTGTCACGATGCTTTTGAGAGAAAGTAGAACTTTGTTTGAACATCCGTATTGAGTTTAGGAAATGGTAATAAGATGGACACAAGTGTAAAAAATTTAATCAGTATGGGCCCTCTGGAGGACTCTTTTATCTATTATGATTTGGGGAATCAAGTATTCTACAGTGCAAAACAAGGCATGAATTATTCAGCCATTGCAGCCCCTATTGCAATCTATTCCTTGCAACGGCTGTCGAAGTTGCTCAACCAAACCTTTGGAGATGTCTCATCACCTTTCAATCTGCTTTTCTTTATCTTGATGTCTCTGTTTTTAATTTTCGGAACAATTCTTCTTGCCAAATCTACCCGACGTAAAATGAAGACAGATAGATTTAGAAAAGTTCGGTTAACAAAAGCCAATATTAAAACACTTAGAAGAAAATCTAGATGGACAGTCCTAGTTGAGGTTTTTTGTTTTCTCATGATTCTGTTTTCCATCTATCGTTATTTTACCTACTCTGATTTTCTGTTCTTGATGATGTATATGTTAGGGATTTTTTCACTTGTTTATATTGTCTATGAATTTCAGATGAAAACGCGCAAACGACTGTTCAAAGAGCTGATAGAGACATTACAGGACGATAGCCGAGGAAAAGAGGGAGAAATGTAAGATGAGAAAAATCATTTATATAGGCCAAGGAAGCCAGCAATCCATCTACTATAACACAAGGACGAGAGAGGCTCTAACGACAGAATCTAGCACCGTTTCAGACACTGATGGTGCTATCAGTTCAAAGAAATCCAAGTGGCCTTGGCTTCTCTTCTTTGCTTTCTTGCTAGTTGCTATCATCAGTATTTGGATTCGCTCCTTGATAGCGCCCTTTAGATTGAGTGAGTGGATGATTCCTATCCATCTAGCCGCGATCCTTTTCGTTTTTATCGGAAGTGTTTATGGATTTGAAAAACTGTTCTACAGTGGGGCCAAGTCGCTTGTTCCAGCAAGTGAAGAACAGTTTAAAGAAGCGGTAGAAAAAAGTACTTTTTGGAGGAAGTCACCAGATAAGGAACCAACAGTCGATAAAATCATCTTGTATCTATTTGTTATCCTCGTTCTTCTATTTGTTTTTGTTATTGTTGTGTTCTTTGCCATACCTGGGACCTTCATTCCCTACTATGAACATGAATGGTTTGAACCGTCGATGTTCATGGTGCCAATCGGAGCAACGATCGTCCCAATTAGCGTGGTTCTTCTACTATTTCAAAACAATCCAATCCGCTGGCTCTTAGCCGTACGAAAATACAAGCAGGGGAAAGTATTATTTAGGGAAGAGAAGAACTAGAAACACGAGAGAAACGCTATTACCATTACCAGTGGTTGGCGATGTTTTATCAACAACCTATGATAAAATTGAAGTTTCTGATTATAGTGATTAGTGAAAACTGTGGTGATTTTATATGAGAAAAATAATTTTTATTGGACAGAGCGGTGATAAGGCCGTTTACTATAATACGCGAACAAAAGAGGCTCTTGTAGCAGATAAGAGTGCCTTGTTAAATACAGAAGGGGCTAGGAGATCGAATAGGGGGATTGCTCCTTTAATTGCTATATTCTCTTTGTTAGGTTTACTCGGAGGATTTGTTGCAATACCAATTTTCTCAGGCCTTCGTTATAATAGTGGGATGGTTCCTATTTTTATTCTTTGTCTTTCCTTTATCCTATTTGGATTTATATGGATGATGGAAGTCGCCTTATATAAAGGAGTGAAACGAGTCCAAGGAGCAACAAAGAAAGAGTTTAAAGAAGCAGTTTATTCAAATTTGTTCTGGGAAAATTTTAGTGAGAAAAAAGCGACGTTTGCGAAAATGTTGGCTTTTATGATTGTCATGCTACTAGTTTTTATGACTACTATAGTAATATTTGCTGCTGCAATTCCGGGCACTATTGACTCATTCAATAAGCAAGAGGCATTTGATATACAAATCTTTTTCTCGCCTTTAGCAGGTCTCTTTCCTGCCTTGTTGTACCTTTTCTTATTCCAAAACAACCCTATCCGCTGGTTCTTAGCTGTGCGAAAATATGAACAGGGGAAAGTGATATTTAAGGAAGAAAAATAAGTGGGGGGATAAGATGAAAGAAAAGTATATTGAATTTTTAAATATGGCAGTTGTGGATACTAGTCCTATAAAGCGTTTTGATTATATAAGGGCTTTTGCAATGGAGGTTGTTTTTACTTTACTAATATTTATAGTATCTATTTTTATAAAAGGTGAGATGCATGATGTGAGTATGATAATCTTTTACATTACCATTTATCATGCAGTAGCTTTATTGTCCATGTTCTTGCTATTCCAAAAATTTTCCAAATCAAAATTCTTGCAATTGATTCCAGCCAGTTCTATTTTGATTTCTCATGTTGAGTTTCTCTTCTGGGGATCTATATTTTTAGGGAAGAACTATTGGTCTGTCTTCACGATTTTAATTGGCCTAAGCCTTATTTTTCAGTTACTAACCTTTGTTTATCAGTTGTTAATTGTTCCTAAGGCTAAGAAATTACCACATGGCGAGTATAGGAAGAATCTTTTATTTCTTCCTTCTGTTATTTGCCTATTGATTTCAGCAACTGTAGTAATCATAGCACGTTTATTTACGTTGTCAGGAATATATGTAGTTTCTTCCCTCGTCGCAGGGAGTATAGCCTGCCTTCCCTTCTATTGGCTCGAGTATGCACGAGTATTCACAGGTTGGAGAAAGAAAAGCACCAATAACTTTATTTATAGAGGCACAATAAAATAAAATTAATTAGAGTGGCTAGTAGTACAGCTCATGCTAGGAGGATAGTATGAAAGAAAAGTATGTTGAGTTTTTGAATATACTGATGACTCGTCATATACCAGTGAGAAATTTACATTTTTATCTTACATTTTTAATCGAATTTCTATTTACTTCAGTAGTACTGATTGTTTCTATATTTACAAAGAATCAAATGCATAATCTTAGTATTTTTTTGATTCATGTTACCATTACCCATATGGTAATAGTACTGCTTGCATTTCTGTTGTTTCAAAAATTTTCCAAATCAAAATTATTACAATCAGTTCCGACGACTTCGTATCTTTCTCTTCATTTTGAATTTCTTTTTTTGAGCTCTATATTCTTTGGGGAACAGTATTTATTGATATTCTTTCTTTTCATTGGTTTGAGCTTTGCTTTTCAAGTAGTAAACTTTTTTTATCAAATATCTATTGTTTCAAAGGTCAAACGAATGCCAGATGATGAGCATAAGAAAAATATGTTGCACTTACCAACCCTTATTGTAACAGTAATATCCGCGGTAATAGTAGTCATAACACGATTGTTTATGTTATCTGGAATCTATATTATCATCGGTTTAGTAGGAATGAGTATTTCATGGAACTCATTCTTTATTCTCGGCTATACTCAGGTATTCACAGGCTGGAGAAAGAAAAGCACCAATAACTTTATTTACAGAGGAGAAATAAAATGAAATTAGTGAGAATGTCTAGCAGTAGTACAGCTCATGCTAGGAGGATAGGATGAAAGAAAAATATATTGAATTTTTGAATATGGCAGTTGTGGATACTAGACCTATAAAAAACTCTGATTTTTTAAAGTCAGGTGCAATTGAAGTAATGTTTACTTTGCTGATATTTATAGTGTCTATTTTTATAGAAGGTAAAATACATGATGTAAGTATGAATATCTTTCACATTGCCATTTATCATCTATTGGCTTTGTTATTTATGTTCTTGCTATTTCAAAAGTTTTCCAAATCAAAATTATTGCAAATATTTCCGGCTACGTCTGTGCTAATTTTTCACGTTGAATTTCTTTTCTGGAGTTCTATATTTTTGGGAGATGACTACTGGTCTGTCTTCATAGTATTGATTAGCCTAAGCCTTATTTTTCAGCTACTCACCTTTATTTACCAGTTGTTAATTGTCCCTAAAGCTAAGACTTTGCCATCTGGAGAGTTCAGGAAGACAATGTTACATATCCCTTCTGTTATTGTTACTTGTTCAGCAGCATTTGTAATAGTTATAGCACGTTTATTTACATTGCCGGCGGTATATGTTGTTACTAGTCTTGTGGCAGTAAGTATTGGCTGCATTCCCTTCTATTGGTTTGAGTATGCACGAGTATTTACTGGTTGGAAAAAGAAAAGCACCAATAACTTTATTTATAGAGGAGAAATAAAATGAAATTAATTAGAATAGATATCAGCGATATTGCTTATACAGAGAAAAAAGTTCCCATGGATTCTTTTCTAGATTTGATTGAAGGTTGTGAAAAATTATTATTTGAAACAGGGGTCTATAAAAATGGTCCGACAACGATTGAAACATGTTTGAGCACTTTTGGAAAGCCAGGAGAAGCCTTGTTTAAGGTCTATATTCCGACAAACATCCCAATTGAAGGAAATGATGAATTTCAATATCTAGAACATTTTACAATTAAGCAGTGTGTCTCTGAGGTAACTCCATTTGATGAACATTTCCTTCCAAAAATTGAAGAAATGAAGCAATATATTCAAGATGAGGGGTTGGAAATGCAAGGAGATACCGTTTTTCTAGCGATATTGCCAATATTTGGGCAACACTTTGTTGAAATTAATATCCCAATTAAGGAGATTTCAGATGCTATTTAAAAACGTGGGAGAATACCAAGATATACAATATAGAAATGTTATCTCAAGGTATTATACAGTATCTCCAGAAGAGATGCCAGACACTTATAACGCTTTTCTAGATGAAGTAAGAGAAGCAGGTTATACGCTTCGAGGACCTTTCTTTTATACGATTAATTCCAAGTTAGAAGAAAATCAAGATGTGTTGATGGAACTGTTTATCCCAGTAGAAGAAGAGTATATTGAAGATACTTTGCCGAAAGAGTTTTTGTATCACAGTCTGTTTCAAGTTTTAAATACTGTTTCAACTAGAATTTTAGAACCAGATGATGACTTAGTACGAGAAGGAATCGACTTCTTAGCTGGCTATATTCATTTTCGAGATTATAAAGAGCTGACCCCTCCCTTCTTTTTTACCACATCAATTGATGAGAAATTCTATACAGATATAAAAGTAGGGGTGTTGAAGGAGTAAGTCGAATTTTTAATAAAGCTCACAAAAGAATAAAGAAAAGAGGGAATGATAATGTCACAAGAGAGATATTTGCAGATCAAAAAAGAGCATCAAGTTCGTAAGTTTGTGGGGCGTTTCCTCTTCATTCTTCTCGCTATCCTCGATGTTCTACTGGTATCAAGTCATTCCAATTATGTCCCGCTTATAACGGTGGCTATGGTAACGATTGTGCCTTTTAATCATTTTCTACTTGGTCCTCTTAGGAGACAGAAAAAAGCCATAGAAAAAGAGCATCCAGAATGGAAAATACTCAGTACAAAGGGAGTAAAGGTTCCTTCGACTGAAGCCAATAAAAGAACCTTGGCTGGTATTGGGATTTTGATGGCCTTGTTGTTGTCTTTTGGGCTATTCTATAAACCTGTGAAACAGCCGAACGTCCAAGTAAACAATCCGCCTAAGCTTGATTTTAACACGCCTGGAACGTCCAAGTCTTCTGAGTCTGAGTCGTCCAGTTCCTCTAAGACCAAAGAATCCAGTTCCTCAGAGCCGAAATCCTCGTCTTCGACTGAACAAAGTTCTAAAACCGAAAGTTCAGGAACAAAACCGTCAAAAAGCGAATCCAATAATCCCTATTACCAGATTCCAGGACTTACTGACGAACAGGTGAGAGATATCATATCGAAATCTGTAAAAGATTTGAGAGAAAAACAGTCAAAAGAAAAATCCGAAGAGTAGACTCGAGGGCATCGATGTCCTTTCTGGATGAGTTAGTTTTAAGATTTTACTGTATAAAATAACAGGAGGAGTTCATATGAATAAAGAAGTAATTGGTTTGATAGTTGGGACAATCGTCATCTTCCTATCTTTTGTATTTGTGTGTGGGACCTTTCTCTATCTCTATCTTCGAGATCAGAAGTTGGTCCGTCTTGCCAAGTCATCCGTACAGGGAACGGTTATCGGCTATAGCCGTTTTCGTGAGGGGTATCCACCTATCGTCGAATACACGGTGGATGGGATTGCTTATAAGAAAACCTTGCAGTATTTTATGTTCAAAACGACCACAATTCCGTGGGGGACTACTAAATTTTTAAAGGACTATACAAGAGAAGATATGCTAGCGCCTTCGATCACTCGCTACAGCAACTCCTTTGTTTCCTTCAAACGCTTGATGCAGACCCATTTCCCCCTTCATTCGGAACTGACGGTCTGGTATGATCCAGACAAGCCGACCAGGGCCTATGTCGAACGTTACAGCGGAATGGACAAGTTTTACAAGTGGTTTGGTATCGGATTTGGGCTGGCTCTAGTTATAGTCTATGGGATAGTGATCCTAGCCTTTTTGTCCAATTTGTCCAAGATATACGCATAAAGGTCAGTTGGTTAATAGGAAATTTAATTTCCCATCGAGCTTCAAGGAGGACAGAGTTTCTTTTCCATTTCCATGCTTATCAATCTTTTCTATCTGATACAGAGGAGAGGTTGCCTCCTACAAATACAGACAGGAAGTGAATTTTGACAAAGCCCCTTATTCGAGATATAATGAAGAAAAAGTGACCAAGGATAAATCAATGACAAACTCAAAGTATATAACACGCCTGAAACGTTCAGAGGGTCAGTTGCGTGGGATTCAAAAGATGATTGAAGAAGATCGTGACTGCGCAGATATTGTTACGCAGTTGACAGCAGTGAAATCTAGCGTTGAGCGCGTGATTGAGATGATCATTACTGAAAATCTCACTGACTGTATCAACCAACCACTAGACGACCCCGAGGCTCAAAAGGAACGCCTAGAAAAGGCCATACGATACCTGATTAAACGGAAATAAACTAATTTGCTATTGATAAGCAAAGCAGACAAAGGCATTTAAGTCTATTTCGATAAAGAAATCATGTCAGACAAACGGGGGAGTTCCCCTAATACCAATGAGAAAACCTCTTTTTAGATACCATCAATGTGCTTCTTTTTTAGAAGCTACGGGCTACGAGCCCTATATCATTGGGTTGTAGAAATGAAAAAACCGATTAAGGAACTTAATCGGTTTTTTGCTTATTTTACTTGACCGGGCCAAGCATTCATACCACCTTCAACATTGATAACGGTGAGGCCTTGGGCGCTTAGAAATTCACAAGCAGATGCGGAGCGTACTCCACCTTGACAGATGACATGGTATTCCTGGTCAGGTTTGAGTTCTTTGTAACCTTGCTCCAAGGTACTTAACGGAAGATTTTTGGCTCCTGGTGCATGTCCTGCTTGGAATTCATGCACTTCACGTACATCGATAAGATTTAGATTTTCATTTAGGTATTTTTCATAAAAGTCAGCCATGCTGATACTAGTTTCCATATTTGACTCCTTCTGGATTAGCCATTTTATATTGTGAATAAGCGCCATCAAGGTTTTGGACGGTAAATCCTGCCTGCTGGAGGATACGCACTGCGATATAGCTGCGCAAAACGCTGTGGCAGCTAAGGATGTAGGCCTGGTTCTTGTCTGGTTCATCCAAGCTCTCCCATAGTTCATTTAGGGGTTATGGATGGTATCGACCTTGGGTCGCTCCCCTGAAATTCGCCACTTATCCGTGCATCTAGGGATTTTTTGCCCTTAGTCAGATTGTCTTCGAGCGGACACCATTGGATATTGTCGCTCAGACCTTCGATAAGGTTCAAGGCTGCGTAGCCCATTTTATGCTTCTAGATGACCTTACCTGTCCAAGCGCTCATACCGCCTCGGACATTGATAACATCATAGCCTTTTTTCTTAAGCTTTTTCGCAGCTAGTTTGCTTCGCACACCAGAATGACAAATGACATAAAGTGTTTCTTTTGTCGCTGGTGTATAAGATCCGATTTCGGATAGAGGGACATTCTTGGCATTTTTGATATGACCTCTACGGAATTCCATAGGCGTCCGAACATCCAGTAGCTGAATCGGTTCTCTGAGTTTAGCTTCTAACTCGCTGGTAGAAATACTGTCAATTTTTGTAAATAATAAGTGAAACATAGGCACCTCCAAATATACCCTTATGGGGTATATTAAACCATGAAGTCAAGCTTTTGTCAAGCAAGTTGTTTTGAGTTGGGATGGTGATTTGTTTTGAGAGACTGGAAAGCAGTATATTCTTGAACTTTCAAAGCCTTTTTGATATGATGGCCTCAAACTAAGTGTGAGGTGATAAGATGACCAGTGAATACCAGAAAATGATTGCAGGGGAACTTTACCGTCCGTCGGACCCGGAATTACGGACCTTGGCGCAGGCTTCTCGCCAAAAACAGGTTGCCTTTAACAAGGAAGAAGATCCCTTGAAGGGATCCGAAATCATCAAGACTTGGTTTGGCTCAACTGGGCAAAATCTCTATGTCAATCCACGCTTGGTGGTCGATTATGGAGTCAATATCCATCTAGGGGAAAATTTTTATTCTAATTGGAACTTGACTATGCTGGATGTTTGTCCGATTCGCATCGGGGACAACGCCATGCTTGGCCCCAACTGTCAGTTTTTAACCCCACTCCATCCACTGGATCCGGATGAACGCAATTCAGGGGTTGAATACGGCAAGCCCATCACTATCGGAGACAATTTCTGGGCTGGAGGTGGCGTCATTGTCCTTCCTGGAGTGACACTGGGCAATAACGTCGTCGCTGGAGCAGGGGCCGTGATTACCAAGTCCTTTGGAGACAATGTTGTCCTAGCTGGCAATCCTGCACATGTTATCAAGGAAATACCAGTAAAAGAAAACTAAAAAGAACAGCTTGGGCTGTTCTTTTTATGAGCTTTAGTCTTATAGATTTTTCTTCTTTTTGGCTTTCTTGGTCAAGGAAACATCGCACTGAGAAATCTTGCTTGTCAGGTAGCTCGTCAGTTGGAAGTCGTCCACTTGAGGATTGAGATCGACTTCGTAGACGGTTTGCAAGGATTCACCAGCATTGCTGGTATCTACTGAGATGAGGTCAGACTCGGTACAAAATTGATCCAGCGCAACCTGTATAGTATCTAGGAGGTCTTCTTTATTGGGAAGTGTGATGGTCAAGAGTCTACGACGTTGGTGATTGCTCTTGCTCTGTTGTTTTTCCAAAAGGAGCCAAATACCTAGGATAAAGACCGTGAAGAGAACGGCTAAGAGAAGGTAGCCTGTCCCTGCCGCCAGACCGATAATCATGGCTAGAAAGATAGCGATTAGCTCTCGAGAGCCACTCGTGGCAGAACGGAAACGAATGAGACTGAAGGTCCCTGCTACTGCAATCGACGTTCCGAGACTGCCATTGATGAGGAAGATCACCAGCGTCATTAAACAAGGTAAAAGGGTCAAACTGATGACAAATTCCCGTGTGTAAAGAGTCCGTTGCTTGTAGGCCCAGCTGAGTGCTAGTCCTAGAAAAAGACTGACGACAAGGGCGAGTAGGAGTTGGAGGGGATTAGCAGTGGCGGTTGCGTCGTTGAAAATAGAGTTAAAAAGATTAGACATAAGCATTACCTACACTTTCTCCGATAGGTTGTGGGGCATAGGTCAGTCCTTTTGATTTATGGTAGGCGCAGGAGTATTTTGAGAATTTTTGCTCTACCAGCCCATATTTATCAAGGATATCCTGTAGCCATTGCGGTTTGTCACCAGGCGCTTTGATTTCCATGATGACCAGTTCGTCTTCTAAGAGAGGCAGGCCTTTTTTGTCTGCGAATAGGCTGACCTGTTTATCACGATAGGTCAGGTTTTGGTCAAGAGTGACACGAATTTTCTGGTAGGGGAATCCTTGTATTTTCTTTTTTTCTTTTAGTGAAAAACGGTCATAAGAGATATAGATACGCGGTTTGAGAGCCTCACTGTAGCGTTGACGTAGCTTTTGAACCTCTGCTACCAGGAAGCTATCTTTGATCAGGTCTCCTCCCCAACCTTTAGTGATGAGCTGGGTGATGGTATCTGACTGGGAAAGGACGCGGTGCTTGTGACCGACACCAGCTTCGTCTTTGGACTTGATTTCTAGAAAGGCAGGGCTGTCAGCGCTTGGCTGTGCGAGATAGGTCCGCATACGGATTTTTTCCTTCTTATGCTGATCCTGCAAGGAGTCTTGAATGAGCTGAAAATCTTCTGTATCAAAGTAGATATTGGAAATGGTCGAAGTCGGATAGTCGTCCTCGACGAGGTAGTCTTTCAAATCTTCTATTAAATCCTGTAGGTCTGTTTTAGAGACCAGGTACTTGGTTTCGATCCGTTCAAAGCTTGTTTCTAGGGGTTTCATAAGCAATTTCTCCTTCAGATAAATCATAGATTAAACAAGGTAAACTTGCTTGGAACAAGTCTAGAGGACATTTCTAAAAGTTTTATTAAGTGAAACTTAACTGAAACTGAATTTAAGGAAACTTTCAGAGAAGTTTTAGTTTTGTTTCAGGAATCTTCTGTAGACTGTCTAGCTATATCATATGAAGGAGAGGAAAAAGGTATGAAATCAAAAAAATGGACCCTACTCGCAACGAGTTTAACGGCAATGGTGCTAATGGCAGCATGTTCCCAGTCAACAACCACATCTAATACCAATGCAACGACAAATAATGCAACAACTTCAACAAAGACAAACCAAACTTCCTATTTTACAGAGAAGGACAATGATACTTCTTATGACGAAAGCACAGCTTCTAAGATTGAGCTATCTGGCTCATCAGCAAACATCTCTGGAAATGGGGTGACAGTCTCTGAATCAACAGTGACCATTACAAAATCTGGGACTTATGTGATTTCAGGTCAGTCTGACGGAGTGCAGATCAAGATCGAGGCAGATAAATCGGCAGATGTTCACCTAGTCTTAAAAGGTGTCACCATGACCAATACCAATGCAGCAATTTCTGCGATATCAGCCGGTCATGTCTACCTGACTCTGGTAGAGGGAACTACTAACAGTCTCTCTGACTCAAGCTCCAACAGCGACGAAAAAGCCGACGCAGCTCTCTTTTCTAAGGTGGATTTGACCATCAATGGGAAAGGAACTCTCAATGTAGATGGCAAGAAAAACAATGGTATCAAGGCTAACGACACCCTCCACATCACGGGTGGAACCTATAACATCACAGCAGTTGGCGATGCCTTTAATGTCAATGATGAACTCAATATAACTGGTACGACCATGACCATTGATGCCAAAGAAGATGGGGTCAAGGTGGACAATGACGAGGACACTTCAGTCGGGACCATGTACCTATCCAACAACGACATCACCGTTACAGCAGGAGATGATGGCATCCACGCATCAGGTGATTTGGTTATCGATAGTGGTACCTACACCGTCAAGAATTCGACAGAAGGACTTGAAGGTAAGTCAATCACTATCAACGGTGGGGACATTACCATCTATTCGACAGATGATGGAGTTAATGCAGCCAACAAAAACGCCCAACAGAATGAAATCTTCTTCACCATGAACGGTGGGAACCTGACAGTAGAAGTCGGTCAAGGAGACACAGACCCAATCGACTCAAACGGCAATATCACAGTTACAGGCGGAACCATTAAAATGACTGGTCGAACAGGTTTTGACTTTGATGGAACTGCGACCTACACAGGTGGAGACATCTATTTCAATGGTGAAAAACAAACGGAAATTGTCAATTCTATGCCTGGAGGCGGTGAACCAAATGGAGGCCCTCAAGGAAATGGTGGTCCTGGCGGTCCAGCCCCTGGTGGACAAGGATAAACAAAAAATCTCCTTTCTCGAAAGAGAAGGGAGACTTTTTGTGTTTGAGAGATGGATTGTAGCTAAAACAACTCCCAATTAGGTCTTGAAAATTTCTTAGTCTGTTTCATATAAAAATGAGTAAAATGAATTTCTATTGCTAAAATCATCAGGGTTGTGACAGCAATGACGATGGTTGGATTGGCTGAGAAAAGTAGAGGAAGAATAGGCCTTTAAAAAGTGGACAGGAAAGACCATTTCAGAGTATCGCGGAGAGATTTAGAAACAGCTCTAAAAGTAATAGCTATCAATTATAAGCATCAGATAATAATGTCTGGTGCTTTATTTTTTAAAGAATTTCAACTTTTTTCTTGACAAGTGAGTAAACACTCACTATAATAGGTTCATATTTAGCAAGTGAGTAAACACTCACCTAGGAGGAAGCATATGAAAAAATTGCTACATTTACAAGATTTAGTAAAATCTTTTGACCATCAAATAGTTCTGAATCATGTCAGCTTTGAATTGCAGCCAGGAGAAATTATAGGCTTAATTGGTCCGTCTGGTGCTGGTAAATCAACTATGATTAAGACTACGTTAGGAATGGAAAAGGCTGATGGAGGCGTAGCTTTAGTGTTAAATCACACTATGCCCAATCGCCATATTTTAGGAGATATTGGCTATATGGCCCAATCAGATGCTTTATACGAGTCCTTGTCAGGCCAAGAAAATCTGGAATTTTTTGGTCAGCTAAAGGGGCTTTCTAAAAAAGACCTAAAGGCGGAAATTGCTTATATAGCTCAAGTAGTAGATCTGACAGACTACTTAAACAAGGCGGTATCTGGTTATTCTGGAGGAATGAAACGGCGTTTGTCACTGGCTATCGCGCTGTTAGGAAATCCTCAACTCTTGATTTTGGACGAACCGACAGTTGGAATTGACCCTTCTCTTCGAAAGAAAATCTGGAAAGAATTATTCGCGCTTAGAGACAATGGTGTTGGGATATTAGTTACTACCCATGTTATGGATGAAGCAGAGTTGACGGATAAGGTCGGCTTATTATTAGGCGGAAAAATCATTGCTTTTGATACACCGCAACACTTAAAAGAAAGTTATCAAGTTTCAAGTATTGAAGAAGTATTTTTAAAAGCAGAAGGTGAGTAAAATGAGAACAATAGCGATTGCAAAAAAAGTCATCAAAGAATTACTTCGTGACAAACGAACTCTAGCCCTGATGTTTATAGCACCTGTTTTTATCATGTGGTTGATGAACCTCATGTTTTCAGCTAGTACAACCGTGAATGTCAAGTTAGCAACACAAGATCTACCAACTGGTTTGGTAACGAAAATGGATGAGCTCGATCATGTGGACGTCGAGACTTATCAAGACTTAGATCAGGCTAAAAAAGCTCTAGCTGACGAGAAAGTAGATGCAGTCATATCGTATAAAGATGGTGAGTATCAGGTCGACTACGCAAATACGGATGCTTCTAAAACAACTATGACACGACAAGTGTTACGAACGAGTATCGCCAGTGAAGGCACCGATCAGTTAGTATCTCGTGTTAAACAAGCTCTTCCACAATTGGACTCGGACGCAAAAACACCAGAAATCAAGGAGTCTTACCAGTATGGAGATGAAAATACAAGCTTCTTTACCAGCATGATTCCGGTTTTGATAGGTTTTGTAGTTTTCTTCTTTGTCTTTTTGATTTCAGGTATGGCGCTTTTGAAAGAGCGCACCAGTGGAACACTAGAACGTTTGTTAGCAACACCAGTGAAACGATCTGAAATCGTCTATGGCTATATGTTGTCTTATGGTATTATTGCGATTTTTCAAACGGCAGTTGTCGTTTTAGCAGCAATTTGGCTACTAGATGTAGAAGTTGTAGGAAGTATTTTAAATGTTATAATAGTTAATGTGGTACTGGCTCTTGTAGCACTAGCTTTTGGAATTCTCTTGTCTACTCTAGCAAAATCAGAATTCCAAATGATGCAATTTATTCCTCTCGTGATTATGCCCCAACTTTTTTTCTCAGGAATTATTCCATTGTCATCCATGGGAGAATGGGCTCTAACTGTGGGGAAATTTTTGCCATTAACCTATTCTGGTGATGCAATAAGCCAGATTATTCTTTACGGGCACAATCTTGGTGATATTTTGTCAAATCTTGGTGTTTTAATGATTTTCTTGATCATTTTAACAATTCTCAATATTGTTGGATTGCGTCGTTATCGTAAAGTTTAGAAATCAACATAAATAATGCTAAAAAGGTGTGAAGATTAGATGGATAAGACTGTTTTTGAATCGTTTGAAGATTACTTAGAAGAAGCGAATTACCCTCAAGGAAAGAAAAAAATCATGCAGGCAGCAGTGGATCTCATATCAACCAGGAGTTACCATGGGACCTCAACTCTTCACATAGCTGAGCGTGCTGGACTAAGCCAGGCAACTTTGTTTAAGTATTTTAAGACGAAGGATGATCTACTGACGGCTATTTTACATCCTGTAGTCCCAGGCATTTTCGGTAGTTTTTTTGAGGAACTCTTAGCTTTTGAAACGACAGAAGAGAGGGTTCGTTATCTTGTCCATGATCGTATGAGCTATCTCAAAAAAAATCGTGCTTTGATGAAAATCATTCTGCAGGAGAGTTTTTCAAATAAAAAACTAAAAAATGAACAGATTTTTATCTGGAATGCTATTCAAGATAAACTTCGAGTACTTCATAAGGAATTGCTAGCAGATCCACGTGTAAATCCAGAGTTAACGATTCCTCAAATGGTTCGTATTTGTGTTGGTCCATTGTTGGCTTACTTCGCTCAGCTTTATATCGTTAGCGATAATGGAGAAATAAAAGAGGAAGACTTAGACTTATTAGAAAAACAGATTTTAGGTGGTTTGTGGAAATAGAGTAGGCCTAGACAAAATGGAGGCTAGATTCTATTGGTTTGGCTTCTTGTACAAGATAATATAAAAGGGTATACATTACCTGATGCAGATTCGTGCTTTTTTATTATTGAATTTGGTATTTTGGTGATAGTCCTCAATCACTTTGCCAAAACAGAAACCGACTTCTCCAGCGGTGCAACGATTTCTCAAGTGTATGGAAGAGGAGATTTCTGGACTGATAAAGACAACTCCTTGACACTCCGTCAGCTTTTGATACAATAGTACAAAATTAGAGGAGGTGGGTTATGATTCAGAAACATGCAATTCCCATTTTAGAGTTTGATGACAATCCTCAGGCGGTCCTTATGCCAACACATGAGGGGCTAGATTTAAAGTTGCCAAAGAAGTGCATCTATGCGTTTTTGGAGGAAGAGATTGACCGCTATGCCCAGGAAGTAGGGGCGGACTGCATTGGTGAGTTCGTTTCGGCCACCAAGACTTATCCAGTCTATGTCGTCAACTACAAGGGCGAGGAGATCTGTCTAGCCCAGGCACCCGTGGGCTCTGCCCCAGCGGCCCAGTTTATGGATTGGTTGATTGGTTATGGTGTGGAGCAAATCATTTCCACTGGAACCTGTGGTGTTCTAGCTGATATAGAGGAGAATGCTTTTCTTGTCCCTGTTCGTGCTTTGCGAGATGAGGGAACTAGCTACCATTATGCAGCACCTTCTCGTTATATGGAGATGCAGCTTGAGGCTATCTCTGCCATTGAGCAAGTCTTGGAGCAAAGAGGCATCCCTTACGAGGAAGTCATGACCTGGACGACAGATGGTTTTTACCGAGAGACGGCTGAAAAGGTAGCCTATCGTAAGGAAGAAGGCTGTGCTGTTGTGGAGATGGAGTGTTCTGCTCTTGCGGCAGTAGGTCAGCTACGTGGAGTTGTCTGGGGAGAATTGCTCTTTACCGCGGATTCCTTGGCGGATTTGGACAACTACGACAGTCGTGACTGGGGTTCAGAAGCTTTTGATAAGGCGCTTGAACTCTGTCTTGCTATTGTGCACCACATGTGAGTGTTCTGACTATTTTTATGGTAGAATGTAGCTATGTTATTCAAATCTTTTTTGGAAAAAATCAAGACGACGCTGTCTCGGTTATCACCAGCCCGTCGCATCTTTTTAAGTTTTGCCTTAGTTATCTTCTTGGGCTCGCTCCTTTTAAGCCTTCCCTTTGTGCAAGCAACAACGTCACAAGCGACCTACTTTGATCATCTCTTTACAACGGTGTCCATGGTCTGTGTGACAGGGCTCTTCACCCAGCCGGTAGCCTCTACTTACAATATATGGGGCCAGTTGATCTGTATGCTCTTGATCCAGATTGGCGGTTTGGGTCTTATGACCTTTATCGGAATCTTTTATATCCAAGGCAAGCAAAAGCTCAGTCTTCGTGGTCGGGAGACTATTCAAGAAAGTTTCAGTTATGGAGAAACCCAGTCTCTAAAGGACTTCATCCGCTCAATCTTTCTGACGACTTTTCTGGTGGAAGGAATTGGTGCCTTTCTCCTAAGTTTCCGCTTTATTCCTGAATTTGGCTGGGGACGAGGGGTATTAACCTCTATCTTTTTGGCTGTTTCAGCTTTCTGTAATGCTGGATTTGATAATTTTGGAAGTACGAGTTTGCTAGCCTTTCAAACGGACCCCTTGATCAATCTAGTGATTGCAGGCTTGATTATCACGGGGGGGCTAGGATTTATGGTCTGGTTTGACCTAGCGACCCAGTTTGGGAAAAAGAAAAAACGCCGCCTGCGTTTCCATACCAAGTTGGTTCTCTTTTTAACGGCGGGAATTCTACTCTTTGGAACTGTATCGACTTTGTTCATCGAGTGGAACAATCCTGGAACGATTGGAAATCTCAGCGCTCCAGAGAAATTGCTGGTTAGTTTCTTTCAGACCGTCAGCATGAGAACGGCAGGTTTTGCTTCCATTGACTACACCCAGGCTCGACCAGCTACCTTGTTCATCTATATCCTACAGATGTTTCTAGGAGGGGCGCCTGGAGGGACAGCAGGGGGGCTCAAGATTACGACCTTCTTTGTCCTGTTGGTCTTTGCTCGTAGCGAACTATTGGGCTTGCCTCATGCCAATGTAGCTCGGAGGACCATTGAACCCCGAACCGTGCAAAAATCTTTCAGTGTCTTTATTATCTTCTTGCTAACATTCTTGCTGGGCTTGATCCTGCTAGGGATAACAGCAGAGGGAAATCCGCGCTTCATCTACCTCATGTTTGAGACCATTTCAGCCCTTGCGACAGTTGGGGTGACGGCGAATTTAACACCAGAGCTAGGCAAGATAGCCCTCAGCATCGTTATGTTGTTGATGTTCATCGGCCGTATTGGTCCCTTGACACTACTGGTCAGTGTAGCAGAATACCAGCCAGACAAGAAAGATACGATTCACTATATGAAAGCAGATATCACCATTGGGTAAGAAAGGAAGAACGATGTCAGATCGGACAATTGGAATTTTAGGCTTGGGAATTTTTGGGAGCAGTGTTTTGGCTGCCCTAGCCAAGCATGACATGAATATCATTGCTATTGATGACCACGAGGAACGCATTAATCAATTTGAACCTGTGCTGGCGCGTGGGGTAGTTGGAGATATCACGGATGAAGAACTCCTTCTATCAGCGGGGATTGACACCTGCGATACCGTTGTTGTCGCAACAGGGGAAAATCTGGAGTCCAGTGTTCTTGCGGTTATGCACTGCAAGAGTCTAGGAGTGCCGACCGTCATTGCCAAGGTCAAAAGTCATACAGCTAAAAAGGTTCTAGAAAAAATTGGCGCGGACGCAGTCATCTCACCAGAGTTTGAAATGGGGCGCTCATTGGCGCAGACCATCCTCTTTCATAACAGTGTAGACGTCTTTCAGCTAGACAAGAATGTATCGATTGTCGAGATGAAAATCCCCCAATCATGGGTAGGTAAAAGCCTCAGTCAGCTAGATTTACGTGGGCGATACAACCTCAACGTACTTGGCTTTCGTTCCTACGAAAATGCTCCTCTGGATGTCCAATTCGGACCCAATGACCTCTTGCAGGCAGATGCCTACATCATGGCCGTCATTAATAACCAACATTTGGACACCCTAGCTGAACTGAGTGAGTAGGAGAGGAAGGGTACTCTCTTTCCAACAATTAACGAGTCAATATAAGTATTTTATAAGAGGGATTTAAGAAAAATTTTAACTTTTTCTTAATCCTTTTTAATTTTAGGAGATTATACTAGAGTCATCAAAAAAAAAGAAAACTCTAAGGAGAATCCTATGAAATTCAATCCAAATCAGAGATATACTCGTTGGTCTATTCGCCGTCTCAGTGTCGGTGTTGCTTCAGTTGTCGTAGCTAGTGGCTTCTTTGTCCTAGTTGGTCAACCAAGTTCTGCACGTGCTGATGTCGTCAATCCGACCCCTGCCCAAGTCGTGCCAGACGCTGCTTCGGTGAGTGAAAAGAACGACTTACCAGCAGAGGTTCTCAAAAAAGCAGTCGATGTAGCTCTTCCTTCAGAACAGTCTGTTCCAACACCTAAAGCAAGTGTGGATACGACAAGCTCTTCAGAAAAAGTGGACGAAACTGCTAAAGAGCCTGCAGTAGCGCCAAAAGAAGAAGTACAAGCACAACCTGACTCTAAGAAACAAACAGAAGATGCAGTTAAACCTGTGGAAAGTCCTGCGTCTACAGTTTCTGGACAAGACCGTGAAGCCAGTGAAGCGCAACCAGCGACCACCCCAGCTGAAGTACAAAAAGGTGTGGCTGACAACACCAAAGACACAGTAGATGTTCCAGCTAGCTACCTTGACAAAGCCAATTTTCCAGGACCATTTACAGCTGGTGTCAATCAAGTCATTCCATATGAATTCTTCGCTGGTGATGGCATGTTAACTCGTCTTATCTTGAAAGCCTCTGATAAGGCTCCATGGTCAGATAACGGAACAGCTAAAAATCCTGCTCTCCCACCAGTAGAAAAATTGGGTAAAGGTCTTTACTTCTACGAAGTAGACTTGGCTGACACCCAAGGAAAATCTGACAAAGAGCTGCTTGATCTCTTGAAACAAAATGGAACTCAAAGCTATAAGGCTACCATCAAAGTGTACGGTGCGAAAGATGGCAAGCCTGACTTAACCAATCTCGTAGCAACTAAAGATTTGACTGTTAATTTGAATGGTTTGACCACACCAAATCAGGTTAAAGAGTCTGTTGTTAACAATGTCAAAGACATGATTGATGTTCCAGCTAGCTACCTTGAAAAAGCAAATGTTCCGGGTCCATTCTTGGCCGGTGTCAACCAAGTTATTCCATACGAAGCTTTTGGTGGAGATGGTATGTTGACTCGCCTCTTGTTAAAAGCTTCAGACAAAGCTCCATGGTCAGACAACGGAACAGCTAAAAATCCTGCCCTATTGCCACTTGAAGGCTTGGCTAAAGGTCAATATTTCTACGAAGTGGATTTGAATGGCAATACGGTTGGCAAAGATGGTCAGGCCTTGCTGGATCAACTTCGAGCTAACGGAACCCATACATATCTAGCTACTATTAAAGTCTATGGATCTAAAGATGGCAAACCTGATTTGACCAATCTGATTGCTACTCGTCAAGTAACGATTCAGCTTCGTGGAAAAGAAATGGCGACAACACCATCTCAACAAGGTCAGATGAATACGAAGTCTTCTGAAACAGGCTCTACAGGTACGACTGAGGGTATGATGGGTACAAATCACCATATGTCAGATATGAAAGTAGATCAACCAGCTTCTAGCCAAATGGCTAATATGATGAAAAAAGATGATAAAGCGATGCTACCAAATACTGGGGAAGCTAAAACAGCTACAGCTGGCCTTGGTATCGTTGGTCTAGCCTTGGCAGGGCTTGTTGGACTTTTGGGTTTGACAACCAAACGAGAAGATTAAGATTCAAATCACTTAAACATTAGGGAAAATAGTGTTATACTAAAGCAAGTATAACACTGTTTTTATCGAAGGAGTGTCAGATGAAAAAGACAATTTTGCTGGTTGATGATGAGATAGATATTCTAGATATTCAAAACCGCTATCTTATACAGGCAGGTTACGATGTTTTGGTCGCCCATGATGGTAAGGAGGGCTTAGAACTTTTCAGAAAAAAATCTATCGACCTCATTATCACAGATATCATGATGCCCAATATGGACGGTTATGATTTTATCAGTGAAGTTCAGTATATCGCTCCGGATCAACCCTTCCTCTTTACAACTGCTAAGACAAGCGAACAGGATAAGATTTATGGATTAAGTTTGGGGGCAGATGATTTTATAGTCAAACCCTTTAGCCCACGCGAATTGGTTTTAAGAGTGAATAATATCTTGCGTCGCCTTAGCCGTGGAGGAGAGACAGAACAGATCGAGTTTGGTGACTTAGTGATCAACCATGTGACTCATGAGGTTCGCATTGGGGAGCAACCTTTGGAATTGACAGTAAAATCCTTTGAACTTTTATGGATATTAGCCAGCAATCCTGAGAGAGTCTTTTCAAAGACGGAACTTTACGAGAAGGTATGGCAAGAGGACTATGTGGATGATACCAATACACTCAATGTTCATATCCATGCTTTGAGGCAAGAGTTGACCAAGTATACAAATTCAAATGCTCCTGCTATTAAAACTGTCTGGGGTTTGGGCTATAAGATGGAAAGACCAAGAGGTAGAAAATGAAATTAAAAAACTATATTTTAGTGGGGTATCTAGTGTCGACTCTACTAACGATTTTGGTCGTTTTCTGGGCAGTCCAACGGATGTTGATCGAGAAAAGTGAAGTTTACTTTCTAGTTGGAATGACCTTGATTGCTAGTTTCATTGGCGCTGCAGTGAGCATCTTTCTTTTGTCGCCTGTGTTCTCTTCTTTGAAACATTTGAAAAAACAAGCTCAGGATATAGCAAGCAAGGATTTCAGCACAGAAATCGAAACCAAAGGCCCATTAGAATTTCAAGAGCTGGGCCAGGCTTTTAATGACATGTCCCACAATTTGCAAGCTACCTTTCAATCACTTGATGAGAGCGAGCAAGAAAAGAGAATGATGATTGCGCAGCTCTCTCACGATATTAAAACTCCCATTACCTCCATTCAGGTTACTGTGGAGGGAATTCTAGATGGAGTGATTAAGGAAGAGGAGCGGCTCCACTACTTAGCCACGATTGGTCGGCAAACTGAGCGTCTAAACAAGCTAGTAGAGGAATTGGATGTTTTGACTCTGAACACACAACCTCAAGATACTGCTGATGAAGAAGTCGAAGAGGTCTTTTTAGATCAATTGCTGATTGAGTCAATGAGTGAATTTCAACTCCAGATTGAACAAGAGGAGCGAGATGTTTACATTCAAGTGTTACCTGAGTCAGCGAAAATCAAGAGCCATTCTGACAAACTTTCTCGCATTCTGGTCAATTTGTTAAACAATGCCTTTAAATATTCAGAACCAGGGACCAGAATCGAAGTTCTTGCCCAATTAACAGAACAAGAGCTGACAATCAGTGTGAAAGACGAGGGGCAGGGAATCCTTCCTGAAGATTTGGAAAAGAACTTTAAACGACTTTATCGTGTAGAAACTTCGCGCAATATGAAGACAGGTGGGCATGGATTAGGTCTTGCGATTGCACGAGAACTAGCCCATCAGCTTGGTGGCGAAATCACAGCAGAAAGTCAATATGGCTTAGGAAGCAAGTTTACATTCAGCCTTAATTTGAAATAAAGGCGTAAAATCCCTTTACAAATCTAGCTTTTCATGGTACAATAGCCTTTGTGTGAAATAGCAGCAGGAAAGCATGAAGCTCGTCAACAGGTGTCTTATGACAAGTAACCTTGGCTGTTTAGGCGAAGGGCATCTGCACGAATCAGGGCTTTCTAAGTGACTATTTCCACCGAAATATTATTTATATCAGGAGGACATACACATGTCACGTTATACAGGACCATCTTGGAAACAAGCTCGTCGCCTTGGCCTTTCACTTACAGGTACAGGTAAAGAATTGGCACGTCGTAACTACGTACCAGGACAACACGGACCAAACAACCGTTCTAAATTGTCAGAATACGGTTTGCAATTGGCTGAAAAACAAAAACTTCGTTTTACTTACGGTGTAGGTGAAAAACAATTCCGTAACTTGTTCGTACAAGCTACTAAGATTAAAGGCGGAATCCTAGGTTTCAACTTCATGCTTCTTTTGGAACGTCGTTTGGATAACGTTGTTTACCGTCTTGGTCTTGCGACTACTCGTCGTCAAGCTCGTCAATTCGTAAACCACGGTCACATCCTTGTTGACGGAAAACGCGTTGATATCCCATCATACCGCGTAACTCCAGGTCAAGTGATCTCAGTTCGTGAGAAATCATTGAAAGTTCCAGCAATCCTTGAAGCAGTAGAAGCTACTCTTGGACGTCCAGCATTCGTATCATTCGACGCTGAAAAATTGGAAGGTTCATTGACTCGCTTGCCAGAACGCGACGAAATCAACCCAGAAATCAACGAAGCACTTGTCGTTGAATTCTACAACAAAATGCTTTAATTTTAAGAAATATCTTACAGAAAGCCTACAACAGTGGGCTTTTTGCTTTGTCTTAAAACGTCGATTTCTGGGTTTGCTTAGATATTTGCTAGATTGATTTCATAGCAGTTTCAAAGAATGAGACGGCTTTTTTGGCGTTCTCTTTTGAGAGGTGGCTATATATATCCATGGTCATACTGATTTGTGAATGACCTAGGCGGTGCTGAAGTTCCTTGTAAGGTATTCCAGAGTTAAGCAAGAGACTGGCGTGAGTATGGCGGAAACCATGAAAACCAATGTTAGGAACGTCAGCATGTTTGAAGTGGGTTCTTAATCTGGTTTGTAAGGTTCGATTATTGGGGTACTCATGTATAAAGTCAGAAAAGACCACCGTTTCAGTACGTCCAAGTTGCCAAGCCTCTTTTACTTGTCTACGTTTGTACTGTTTCAGCATGCTAACAGTTGCTTGATCTATATCTATATCCCGATAACTAGACTTTGACTTTGGGCTATTGATTTCTTGCTTATAGTTTAGAGTCTTTGTGACGTGGACAATGGCATTTTCTAGGTCAATATCTGACCATTCAAGCGCTAGAGCCTCATTGATACGGCAACCAGTGGCCAGTAGAAACTTGTAAAGTGTAATCTCGTAAAAATGGCGGTACTTGTTACTGTCTAAACTATCGAGATAGTCAAGAAACTTTTTAAGTTCCTGATTGTCAAAATGTTTGATCTTGTGGCGGTTTGCTTTTTGATTGTTTCGAGGTAGCAAGACCTCACGGGCTGGATTGAATGGGATAGCTTGCATAATGACACCATATTGAAGAATACGCTTGTTAAGCGCGTGGATTTTGTCATAATGCAGATACGCCCCAGCTTCTCCTTTATTAGTCTTTTCTGCCAGTCGGTTGACAATGGATTGAATAAGTGGAGTTGTCAGCTTATCGAGCTTATATGAGCCAAAGAGAGGCAAAACATGGCCTTCTAGGAGCCTTCTAGTAGCGTCCTGACTATTTGGTTTTACTGTATGCTTGTGGTTATCCCACCATAGCCTAGCCAGCTCCTCGTAGGTGGATATAGTAGAGGCTTGAAACCTGGTCGATCCGTTTACCTTAAAGTCTATAATTGCGTCTTGGGCTTTTTGCTTGACCTCTTTTTTAGTGCGTCCCGTGACTTTCGTTGTGACTTGTTTACCCGTTACCTGGTCAATGCCCAGATAGACACTAGAGCGGTAGACTATTGACCCGTCTTTTTTACTATGTTGCGTTATTTTCATGATGATAAACCTTTCTAAAATACATCAGCAGGCAAGCTATTATTAAAAAGGTTTTAGATTGTAGTTTATATCATGCTAGGGCTTCATAGTTTGCGCCTATTTTAATTTGTTTTCGGGAGTTTGGCTCAGATTATTCATTGTAACCAATGCCCCAGTATGGAATATATTGCATATTCTTTTTACCAGCATTTTCATCATAAATTTTTATTTTATTATTTTCTAATGCAAGAGAAATGAGTTTGGAAGCAACGGATGATTGTTTATTTGTTAATCCGAATCTTTTTCTAAGTGTGCTATTTGTCATATAATCATCTTCGATGTATAGTATAGCAGAATGATAATAAATAGCGTTTATTTTTTCTCTATTACCCATTTCCTGGATACTTCGTCGTTGGTGTAAAGTAACAACAGTATAATTATCTTTAGCAGATATATCAGGAGCGGGTAGATGATTTAATTCTAGCGTCAATATAATCTTGTCTATACCACTTCCGCGAGATTCTACTAAATGCATCTTTCGAAACAGATTAGCTAAATCTTCATTTCGAGAATAAGGAGGCATGTCAAGTAATCTTTCTGGACGATTAAGAGGAGATCCTGGATTTGTGAATACAATTCTATTATCGAATATTTCAATTGTTGGGGAGCTACCTTTTACAGAAAAATCCTGATGTACAATTTGATTTGCGACAATTTCACGTATTACAAGAGGAGGATAATCTGTATCAGAGGTAATTTGCCCATTTTCTTTTAATGTCTCTGGATTTCTAGGTAAATGACTTTTGATAAATTTTAGCAAACCATCAAAACCAACGGCAGCTCCTTTACTTGCTGTGTTATCGGCCACTGCACTAAGTTTATTATTTCCATCATACCTAATTACTCGTAAAGCATGAGATGATAGGTTTTCAAAGTTATTAATATTCTTTGCGAAAGTAAATGCCCCCATATTGGTTAGATTAAAAGTTTTTCCAGAAGATTCTATAATTCCATCGTTTATCATATAAGTAATTATTTCTTCGTCAGTTGAGCCAACAAAATAGCCTAGCATCTTCAAATAAGAATTAATATCAAGTAATTCTTTGATTTTATCAAAGGTACATGCGGTTTTTGCAAATTCTCTTTCGAATGATCGTGCTTCAAAGGATTTCCATAACTCTCTCTCTTTTTCGGGATAGTCCTTTAAGTTTTTCAATGAAGAGCCACTTCTAATGTACCGACTACCATTAAAAGCAATAGGTCTACCAGCTTTCATATGGATAACTAGAACGACAACATGATTTTGATTAATATCATATTCTTCAAACCGAATTGTAATACGAGGGTCAAGCATTCGTTCTAACCAAGTAATAAATGGTTCTCCACCATGTTTTTCAGTTTTTGGGTAGAATTTTGTACCGACGATCTCTTTTGAATCATCGTCAATTCCCCAAATTAGGTACGAAAATTGTCGATTTAAAATTGCTGATGAATTGGCCAAAGCTGATATATATTTACCTATACGTTCATGATCATTATTATTTACTTTATATTCAATAATTTCATCTTCGTTTTTAGTCAATAATTTTAATAATTTTTCTGAATCTTTATTTTCCATAATTTTTATTTTCCAAGTGATTTCTAAATGAGTTAAAAACACTGTTAAATCAACGTTTTTTTATTTTCCAAGTAAATTCCACGCGCTCAAAAGTTGAACTATACAGTTTTGTTGATGTCAACAAAATTAGTAGAATTTTTTAGGGGGCAACTGGTTAAATGTTACATCGAACAAAGAGCGAAGTAAGAGAAATCACGCGCTTTGTTAGGTGTAATCGGACTTTTCGGACGCCCTAAAGAAAAATATTAGGGCAAGACCTTTTAGTTAAGTCGAGAAAACACGCGCTTCTGGAATATTGGATATTGTGGCGCGTAGGTTTAGAATCCTTTTTGCCAAGGCTCTTTTTTATTGGCTATTTTTACTTTTTCAGCCATATCAGAAACCAGATTCTTTATTATTTTTTTATCTTCCTTAGGGAGTATTCCATAATTTAGTAATAACTCTTCTTCATCGGTAAATGAAAGCTGATTTACTGCAGATAAGAATGAAGTAAGATTAGAATAATCAGGCTCATCATGACCAGTTATATATTGCTCTTCTAGCACCTTCATTAAATCATCGCCAAGAATAGAATAAGCCCTAGCCTTTACATGGTTATATGGATCATCGGGATCCTTTTGGTAAAGTTGATAACTTGCTTCTTGGCTATCTCTATACTCACTATACCCTAATAGATATCCAACGCTTACACCAAAATAGTCAGCTAGTTGCTGGGCTTTTTCTGGTTTAATTTGGCTTTCTCCGTTTTCCCAGCGTGATAGAGTCTTTTCTGATATGCCCATTTCTTTTGCTATTTCCTTTTGAGATAGCTTTTTTTCTTTACGTAACTCTTTCAATCTATTCATTTATATCAACACCTTTCAAACGTATTATATCATTCTTTTTCTCAAAACAGACAAAAAAAGTCCAATAAAATAAAAAATATCCTTGACAAAGACAAAAAATGTCTGTATAATAAAACTGAATCAGACAGAAAATGTCTGTTAAGATTTCCAGCGTAACACTTTTAAATCTATGATGCTGGAGATAGCTTTTAAAGATAATAGAAGGGGGTAAGACATTTGAAAAATAATATGCGTGTTATTTTAGCAAAGAAACGCTTGAAGGTGGCAGATGTTGCAAGAGAAACAGGGCTATCAAAAAGCACTTTGACGGCATTGTATTATGAGCGTTCAAAAAATCCGACTTTTGAGACATTGCAGAAAGTAGCTGACTTTTTAGAAGTTACGATTGATGATTTGTTAAAGGTTGGATAAATAGAAAGGAGCAAACCAATGGAACTAGTCTACATGGACGGTAAGAAAGAGCCGTATACTACGAGTGCAATCATAGCTGAATGTGCTGGAATAAAACACCACGCAATACAGGAACACATTAGAAAACAGATTGGACGACTGGAGCAATTTGGAAAGGTGTCATTTAAAATGCGACCTTTACAAAGTGGACAACAGGCAAAAGATTATATTTTGAATGAGCAACAAGCAACATTGCTGATTACATTTTTAAAGAATACCGATCAAGTGGCCAACTTCAAAACCAACCTAGTCAAAGCATTCTTTGAAATGCGTGAGGAGCTTTCTAAGTTTCGTATGCAGAGGGCGCTAGAAAAGCCAAAAAGAAAAACACTGCATGACAGTATCGAGAACTGGGAACAAGCGCCAAAGCACGCGCATAGTACCATGAACAACTTACTACTAAAGGCAGTAACCGACAGGAACGCTAAGCAGTTAAGGGAAGAACGTGGGGGCTATAATGGCATCGATAGCTTGACCAGTGACGAGCTGGAGCAATACCAGGCATTTGAGGACATGGTAATAGCCATGATTGGCTTGAATATGAGTTATCAAGAAATCAAGTCCATGGTATTCAGAAATAAAAAACCACGCACTAAATGCGCGTGATTGAAACAAAAAAGGCTTACCGAGACCAATCAGCAAAGCCTTTCACACTAACACTAAAACGAATTTAACAACGCAGGCAAGCTATTATTAAAAGGGTTTTAGTAAAGATTTATACCTAAATTATAGCATATTTAGGACATTTTGACCATACGGAGAGCGCCAACTCTTAAAACTGGTCATCACTACAAGCGTCCGCCAACTTGGGGCAATCGCCCGGCGTTTGGAGTGGTGCTAATCATGTATAGGAAACGACAATTAAAAGATCAATGGAGGAATAACATGACAACAGACCTAAACAACATGACACAAGCAGAATTTGATAAACAAATGGCTGAAATCAAGGAGAAACACCCGAACCTCTTCCAGTTTATCTCTGATTTCGTAGATAGAAAAGTAAGCACCGAAGAGGTGGACGACTTCCTGAAGATGGAACGAAGCGACCAAGTGGACTATATCAAGAGTTATCAAGCGAGGGCATAATATGAATGAGCTAGATTTAAGCAACACACAGGCGATTGTCTTTGTTGTGGTATTGATTGGCTTGCTGCTTTATCTAAACCACCGAGACCGCAAAAAAAGCGCCCAAATTGAGCGAGAAAGCAAACAGACGATAGAAACACCTAGCGAAAGTTTAACCCCTGATTATGGGCGATATATCCAGCTTGCAGGGGTCAATGTATGGGGAGGGATTGAATGAATTTAACACTGAATGACAAACGAGTATTAAGACTAATCAAGGTGGGGGCTGAGAACTCCATAACAGGGGCAGAAATCAGCTTAATGACCAAGTTAGCAGAAAGAACCGTACAGGACATTATCAGCCGTCTGATCACGCGCTACGGCGTTCCTATCGTTGGGGTACGTCACGGATCTTTTAGAGGCTACTTTATCCCAGCTAACAAAGAGGAGTTACTGGACGGAGCAAAGGCATTCTATAACCAAGTACAAGAGGAGCAGAAGCGTCTGACTGTCCTTTTGAATGCCGATTTAGAGAGCTACAAGCAACTACTGAAGGGGGCGGAAGACTATGTTTAGTTTAAGCAAAGAAAGCGAAAACGAGTTAGCCCATGGTGTTTTAAACCTTGTAGAAAAATACCTGGAGGCGCGTGATATACTTAAACCGCGTTTGACAGGTTTAATTTCAGCTCAGGAGGCTATGGCTGAGTTAGATATAAAGTATAAGACACTCCAAAAGTGGGAAGAAGCAGGGTTAAGACGATACCAGCCCCCACTAGAAGATACCAGGAAAATCTATTATAGAGTTTCGGACGTGCTGAAGTTTTTGGGGGTAGAAAATGGCTAGCTTTGAAAGATTCCCCGGACAGAGAAAATCTGTCCGGACTACCAACGGCTACACTCGGAAAAATAGACAATTAACGCTTGAGAAACGCAAAGAGTTACAACAATTAAAGAAAATGAAAAAGAAAAGATTGAAAAACCAGAAAGGATAACTAATGACAGAAATTAAAAAACTAGGACAAGTTCCTGCTGAGACAATAGGGTCATCTGCTAGCATTTTGACAGGATTGTTGAGACGCGGGCAAGTATTGGGTATATCGGCGCCAAGAAGATCCTTAAAGACTAGCGTAGTTATCTCCCTAGCTCTATCTTTAGCCCAGGGGAGTAATTGGCTAGAGTGGAAGAGTAAAAGAGCTTTCAACGTCTTGTATATCAATACGAATCATAAAGAAAACGACTGTTTTAGTAAATTCATGCAGATTGCCCAACTTTTAGAAGTTGAGCAAAAAGATCTTGACAATATTTCTATCTTAACTCTTCCAAAGTCAACAGCCTTAGAAGAGTTAGCCAAAGTTGTAAAAGATAAAGTACCAAACAACGCTTTTCAAGTGGTTATTATTGATAGTATTGATAATTTGAAATTACTACAGTTTGGGGGCTCCTTAGGGGATTATTTGCAACAGATTAACCAACACGTAGGCGGCGGCCTGATCTATACACAAAGTCATAGAGATAGACCGAAAGGGACTACGGAAAGTTCAGACTTTGCGCAGTGGTCAGAGTCTCTAGCTCATTGCGATAGCTTGTTGGAATTTTTCAAGATGGAATTAGATCCAGAATTGTTACGCCTAGAGAGGCTAGAAGCCGTCTGGGATTTGGCCAAGAATGTAATGACTACGCACAATAAAAGATATTTTCAGCTAAACGTAACAAATGATTATATCAGTTTTAAAAACAAGAGAGCAACAAGCGAGGATCTACGAAATCATATTGAGGTAGCGCTAGAGCATTTACCTACTGAACAGACGCAGGAAATTCTAACACATTTTAATAACATAGATTTGCCGTTAAAAACGCGAACTTATTGGAGACTTGAAGCAGTTACCTCGGAAGCTGATTACGACGGGGAGAAAAATTTTCTTTTCTACTATCCACAGTTGATAAATGATAAGGAGAAAATATTAGCCTATCACGAACCAGGGTTACCACTTTCAAAAGAACAGAAAGAAAAAGCATGGGCTAATGAAGAAACGAAAGAAAAAGCGACAAACAAATTAAAATCTATGATAGCAAACTTTGAACAGGCGAATAATAGACTACCCAATAAGTCAGAGCTTTCTCGTTTTGCCAAAATCAGCAGACCTACCTTAGACAAATTGATTGATGAATCCGATAATAACATAGTGGTCGTCGATGGAATGATACAAGAAAATCCTGCTTATTAACAACTTTAAATATGTAAAGAGTTGTAAACTTTACAAATGTAAAAGTTGTAAAAAGGTGTAAAAAAAGTGTAAAAATTTTACATGATTTTACACCTTTACAAACGTAAAATTTACAACCCTTTACAACTCATTGTAAAAGATGTAAAACAGTTATTTTTTTACACTTGTAAATTATAAAACATAACTCGAAAAACATTGGTGTTATTGGATTTTTTAGGAGTTGTAAAAGATTGTAAATACTTGTAAATTTTACAGATGTAAAAGGAGGGACATGACTAGAATAGCCTAGCGTCAATTCTAGTTTGTCCAATTTTCGTGAAATGTGGAAGTAAGGAGCAGGAACAGGGGCGATTGAGCTACGCCCCCTGTAACCCTGTCCTTTAACACTTCCACGTTGCGCGGATATATATTGTAAAAAATGGAGTAGTGAACTTGTGGTAAAGAAGAGATTAAATAAACGAGTTATCCAAGACAAAAATTTTTTAGCCTTCAAGTCAATGCCCTACATGGAAAATATTGGAGAGGTTATTAAGTGGGCTGGTGAGAACGAACCGATGAGATATATTTTTGATAGAGTAAGAAAGTATCTAGTATTTGATAAAGCTATTTGTAAGTGGCAAGGTAGGAATTATGGAAAGCAGTCCAGGGAGTTGCTTTCTAAAACCCCACGTTTAAGGTACATCACAAAGAGTATATATGAGAAGATGGAAGAAAGTGAATTGGATCTTCTTCCACCACAAAATGGAGGTTCTGCTTCTTATATTTCTGAATGGGAAACTTTTAAAAACAGTGAGCTTGTCCAAACCTTGAAGCATGAAGACAAACTGCTAAAATATTTTGTAATTTTAGCTATACAACAGGGGTATATTATTCTCGATAACCGTAAAAAATTTGTTGGTATTGATTATTGAAAAATAGAAAAAGGAGAAATAACATGACATTAAAAACATTTTCAGACAAAGCAAAAACATTCACATTCACTTACGATTTTAAAGACCTAGATACTGCTATGGTAGCAGGTCACGCGCTACTGGGATATATGACTGGAACATATTGCCAGCCTACAATCTTATTAACCTATAAAGATAAGGGGACACTGGTCGCTGAGTATGTGGAAGATAACAAGCTAAACAAGACCTTCAAGCGCATTTGTGACAGTTTCAAAGACTATTACAATCAACCAGAGGAGCTTGAAGCATTTGAAGAACGTTATAAACAGGAGCGCGTGCTTCAATTCAAAGAGTCGGAGGATTTTGAGAGTTTGCTGAATAAGATCGCAGACTACGAGTTGGAACTACTAGACTATGCTGATCGCTTGCTTTCTGATAAGCCTATCCCTATGGACTCTATGACAGCTTTTGGTACGTTGGAAATGCTGGGCGATGAAAGTATTAGCCTACTCCAACAGTTGGACGTAGAAGGCGAATATAAAGGCCTTGCAGGTTATTCTGGTCAATAAAACACAGGAAGGGGAGCAATCCCCTTTTAGCATTTAGGCAATAGATTTGGGTTTTTCTATATAGGGGGATTTTTGAACGAATGGAAGTTATAAAATCAATAACCATAGAGACATTTATAAAGCCAATGAAAAACAAGAATATCAGTCAGGGTATAGCTGAGTTGGACGGTAGAAAACTAGAAATAGACTTAGATAACCTTTATATCACCTTTGAACGTGATCATTTTGATTTAGCGAGAATACCAGGAACCAAGGGAGGCAATCGCTACTTCTTTGTCTGTCCTATTTGTGGTAATCGATGTAGAAAACTCTATAAGAGACTTTTGCTATATGGTTGTGGATCATGCCAGAAAATACACAAATCAACACTGAACCGAAGTAAGACAGATTGCCAATACTATTGGGAGCTTGCGCTGAGGGAAGCTAGAAAGGTAGAACCAGGTTGGAGTCCTAGACGTGGTGGATATATGTTTGACAGTTTTCCTGAAAGACCAAAATACATGAAACAGAAACGATATTACAAGCATTATCAAAAGTTTGTTAACTACACCAGAAAAGGGGATAGATTTTGGCTGAATGGATTGAGTAATTTGAAGTAGTTTTTTGGAGCATTTCCAAACAAATCTTAATCAAGATCAAGGGAAAAAATGGTTATATAAATATTGTTTAGCTTTAATCAATTACAAGATACTAAGCAGGTATGAAGGCGAGATACGAGGCAGAGATACCCCCTTTATTTTTAGACGGGGGTATATTTTGCTAAAGTATAAGAACGCTGCCCTCTTCTGTACGAAAAATTCCCTTTTTGAAATGTTGAAAGGTATTAGGGAATGTAGTGCTATCAGGAAGTTAGCTTGATTTTTTGATCTATAAAGCTACCCATTAACTAATTAGTTTAAGAGGCTTTAGATAATTTGTAGTAGTGTGCAATTTACCAAACGAACACCGTAGAAAGGTGCAATATGGAACGAGATAGCCGAGGGGAGCTCTTTGGGTAGATTATAACGCTTGTCAGTACTTAATTTCAGTTTGTGGCTTACCTGAAGTTATGTTTAGCGAATCAGAGGAATGATTAGGTTTTGATTAGGTTTTGATTAGGTTTTGCATTTAAAAATAGCAAGGTACAGGACTTTATTCTAGAGATAAAACACTAAGATTTCCTAAGATATAGATACTTTCAGAGACAAAGAACGTTAAGGGAGATATAATAGAACTCCGAGAAAACGCAAAAAAGCCAAGGCTCTCCACCTCGGCAATAATTTCAACATTATTATACCAAAAAGGAGTAACAGCGTGAACGTTGAACAGATTGAGAAAAAACTGAAAAATTGTAAAAAGTCAGATATGATCATAAAAAAATTGCAATTAAAACTAGAGAGTTTAAACTATGGACTATTAGCTGGATCTAACCAAACTAACACAAGAGTAACAACCAGCAAAACAAACACTACTGAAAATAAGCTACTTGAAACCTTGCAACTAAAAGACGAGGTAATAGAGCAACTCAACGCTATTGTGAATGAGCGTATAGAAGTCATGGATTTAATAGACCAGTTAGATGAAATTGAGGAATGGTTAGTATTGACAATGTTATATGTGAATAACCTCCCTTTGACTCAGATTTGTAGGGAGATGAAGATAAGCAAGGTTAACGTATATAGAATTAGAAAGCAAGCTTTAGACCACTTGGCAGGTATGGTAAATACAGATTGATAACAAAGAGGCTGCTAAGTAAGCAAACAGATTTCTAAAAAGTTAACATGACGAGATTATGTTTGTTGTAAAATATTATGGAATTTTCTATAATGGAGTTAAAGCAAAAGAGAAAGTGCTTGAAATGTTTTCTAAGACGTTTGATCTAAAATTTGGAAGGATTGAATGATATGGCAAAACAAGATATTTACACTTGGCCAGAAGGCGAAGATGACAACATTGATTTTGATGCCATCCAGGAACAAAATAAGAATAAAACTGTTGAGGACTTGGATCACGAATGGGAAGAGTTCGTAAGAACACTTAAACTGGAGAGGATTGATTAGTTATGCCTTATACTTTAACCAAGGAAGAAGAGAAGTTTTGGCTTTCTCAACCTGATGAGATTACTATTCTTCCTATTGAGGAAATAGAAAAGAAATACGCAGGATTAAGTGATAAGGAATTATGGCAGAGTATCAAGGATACTATTGATAACCTTTAAAATTGAGAAAAATGTGATATAATCAAAACATAGAGGATAGAGGTTGAAAAGTATCCGCCTCCAACGCGCCACTTAGCTAGTGGGTCGAGAAATGCGGGCGACATTCGGCGGTCCCGCCTATCCTTCTGTATAGCCAAGCCCTTAGAAGCAAATCTGAGGGCTTTTGTGGTTGAAAAGGTGTATAATATAGATAAGAATAGAAGTAGAGAAATATCTGGTAGGCTGACAAATACAAACATTTTAAAAGCAATGGGGGAAAATAAATTTTCAAAAAACAAGTAATTTTGCTTGTAAAAACGACATCAATAGTGTAGAATATAGTTACAGGTAGAAGTACGCTGTACACTTGTGTAACTGAATTAACGTTTAAGCGAAGTGTATTCTTCGTCAGTCGCAAGGGGGTCGCTTATTTAATAGGTGACCTTATTTTTTTTGAGTTGGAGTTTGATTTGGATATTTATGTTTATACTGATGAATCAGGAGTATTTGACAACATTCATGAAACAACATATGTATACGGTGGAATTATTTTTTTAAATTCTATCGATAAAGAGGAAACAGGTAGAAAGTACATTTCAGCTGAAACAGATCTTAGAAAAGCTCATTCTGAATACAGAAGGGGAGAACTGAAAGCCTGTAGGTTACAAAATAAACATAGAACAGGTTTATTTCGATTGCTTAATAATGAAATCAAATTCTCAATAGTTGTTAACATATGTAACGTGTATGATAGGATTTTTTGCGAAAAAAGAAGCAAACAACGGTATTTAGATTATGTTTATAAAGTTGGTTTGAAGAAAGTATTTAAAAAGCTTATTGCTGAACATATTATAGATGCCTCCGAGATTAAAATGATTAGAGTTTATACGGATGAACATACTACTGCAACAAATGGAAGATATGAGTTAAGGGAGGCGCTTTTAAATGAATTTAAATATGGCACCTTTAACCAGGACTGGAATACATTCTATCCACCTCTATTTGAATGCTTGTCGGATTTGACTGTTGACTATTGTAATTCGTCCAAAAAGTCTCATATACGTATGGCGGATATAATTGCAAATAGGGCATTCTATTTAGCTAAAAATGAAAAATTTAAAGAATTAGAGGAAAAAACTATCGCTGTTTATTTCCCGTGATGGAAATGTTAGTTGAAATTAGATTATGAATAGTATACAGAAAAAGCGTAGGTTTACTACGCTAGTTTCTTGCCTGCTGAACTCGTCGATTGGTAGAAGTGAAAAGTTCTTTTTGCTTAGTTTTTTGCTTAGATAGAAAGAAAATCTAAGACAACAGAAATAGATAGAATCCACCTCCAATCCCTTATGTATCAAGGGTTAGAGCTATCTAAAGAAGTCTAGCATTATCAACTTTCGGCAATACAACAAAATGCTTTAATTTTAAGAAATATCTTACAGAAAGCCTACAACAGTGGGCTTTTTGCTTTGTCTTAAAAAACGGCTCTTTGTCAACTGTAGTGGGTTGATAAAAAGTCACAACCTGGAGAGGACCAAATTGGTTCTCTCCTTTTTGATATTCAAAGCAATGAGAATTCTCGTTTTAAAATTTTCAAAGTTCCGGAAGCCAAAAGCATTTCGCTTAATGACTTTGATGAGGATATTTGTGGCCTCAAGTTTTGCGTTTGAGTAGGGAAGTACAAGTGCATTAATGATCTTATCCTGATCTCTCAAAAAGGTCCTAAAAATGGTCTGGAAGATTGGATTGACAGAAGAAATAGTTTCCTTGATTAATTCAAAGAAATAATCAGCGTGCTTCTCTTGAAAATGAAAGAGTAAAAGCTGATAGAGTTCATAGCGATTTCTAAGATCTTGAGAGTAAGAGAGAAGTTTTTCAAGAATCTCTTTATTGGTTAAATGCGACTGAAATGTTGGACGATAAAATCGTTTACTGCTCAGCGTATAGTTGTCCTGTTGAATGAGTTTCCAGTAACGTTTCAGTGCTTTATATTCGTGCGATCTTCTATCAAACTGATTCATAATTTGGATGCGTACGCGATTCATTGCTCGACTGAGATGCTGGATAATATGAAAGCGATCGAGAACAATTTTAGCATTTGGGAGTGAAACAGTCTGGGAGACTGTTTCAGCCTGAGCCTAGAAATTCGAAAGCGAAGTTGTTTAGCCAAGTCATAGTAGGGACTAAACATGTCCATGGTAATGACTTTCACGCGACTTCTTACCTGTCTAGAATACCGGAGGAAATGATTGCGAATAGTTGCTTGAGTTCGTCCATCTAAGATAGCTAGGATCTTTCTTGTATCGTAGTCCTGTGCAATAAAGCTCATTTCTATCTGCCGATTGAAACAGTCACTTCCCTGACTGTTTCCACATCCCAACTCAAGTGTTCTGGAAGGTGGTTAAGATCAGTCTTAAATTTGAATTTATGTAACTGTCGAAGTGGAGACAGATAAACTTTCGGAGATAGCTGTCATAGGGACTTTCTCAATCAATTTTTGAGTGATTTTCTGTTTGACGATGGTTGAGATCTGGTGATTCTTCTTGACTAAGGAAGTCTCTGCGACGGCTATTTTTCCACAGTCTGTACAGCGGAAACGGTGTTTTCTCAATCGAATGAGAGCACATTCGAGGTAGGGGATTTTGGATTCTTTTTGGAAGTCATATTTAGCCATTTGTCCTTGACAGTTGTGACATTTAGAGGCAGGATAATCGAGCTTAGCAATGACTTCTTTATGCGTTCCAGTATCAAGATAATCTAAGATAATAATATTTTTGTCATTCATTCCAAGTATGTTTGTGATAAAATTTAATTGTTCCATAAGATTCTTTCTAATGAAGGTTTGGTCACTTTTTCATTATAGATCTTATGGGGCTTTTTTCTACAACAAAATAGACTCCATAATTCCTACAGTGGGTTTACCCACTACAGAAATTATAGAGACTGAAACCAACGTTTCTGGACTTTTTTCTTGCTTAAACTATTCTTCTGGATGAATTTTGTCTGATTGAGAAAAGATTAGAAAATATCTTTTGATTTAATACTTGTATTCTCTTTTTTAATGTGATATAATTATAACATAGAGGTGAGATATTTATAACAAATGCTACGGTCACCAATCCTTTCTCACAAGAAAATCTGCCATTAGGCACAAGCCTAAAAATTTTACTGTTCAATATGAACTATTTCTAACAAAGGAGGAACACATCATGTTTAAATCACAAAAAATAGGGCTCATCATTTCGACACTGATGACTAATCTTTCCATTATTAGCTACGTTTTTCTAGCTACAAACCTCAGTCTTTTGGCTAAAATATTGATTAGCCTTACACCAATTATCGGTAGTGCCATTGGATTTTCTGCCTTCTACTTTAAAGACAGGAAAGAAGAATAAGATGAAATACATCAAAAAATGGTTAATTTGGACTTGGTTACCTGTTATGCTACTACTGTGGCTATTAACTCCGCCAAGTAATTCCCCCTGGATAAAACACACTGTTTTTCTAGTCACGATTACCATGCAAGGACTTATTTTCTGGCTTGTTTCCAAGGCACAATCTCAAGAAGACGAGGAAAAGTATTTTGGACTGACAGAGAAGTTATATGGTATGACCTTATTTACCGCTATGGCCATTTACACTAAAGGTATCTGGATAATCACACCAGCTACTAGTCCTATCTGGCTGAAACACCTTTTTCTAGGTTCTGGTTTGTTTGTCCTCATTCTTTGCTTTCTCTATTTTGCATTAAAAAAAGTTGATGAACAAGCAGACGAGCGTTTCTATATGAACTTGGCAAAGGCAGCCTGCACAACCCTGGTACTGATAGTTCTATCTCTGATAGTGTTGAGCATAGTAACATTTTTCCTTCCCCTCACCCTAAGAACAGGCATGGTTTTGATTTTTACTGCATCCATGATTGTGTTTTTTGACCTGTTTTTCCTCATATTTGAAAAGAGGGGTTAGATATGGGAAAAATTCTAACAAACTTAAAAGCCATCCGAGAAGATGCCCGCATGACCCAGCAAGAATTGGCGGATAAGATTGGTGTACGACGGGAAACTATTCTCCACTTAGAGAATAATCGATATAACCCTTCACTTGAAATGGCGCTTAAAATCGCACGCGTCTTTGGCATGTCCGTTGAAGATATTTTCCGCTTAAATGAGGAGGTCTAGTCATGAAAAATCAAATTTGTACCCACTGCGGTGCTGATCAATTTGTCGTAAAAAAACAACTGAAAGGTTATGCAGGATTAGTCAGTGAAGAGGCTAAATTCGTTTCAGGAGGTATTGCCCTCTATCATGAAATTTGTCAAAATTGTGGTACTGTTCATAGAAGTTTTGTGAAGGATGTTGAGAAATTATAAGCGATTCTAATTGTGGTTTTAAATATGCTAAAAAGGCCTAGAAAATCAGCTCTTTGTCAACTGTAGTGGGTTGAAGTCAGCTAAGATCTAGAAAGGACGAATTTCGTCCTTTCTTTTTTGATGTTCAGAGTGATAAAAATCCGTTTTTTGAAGTTTTCAAAGTCCCGAAAACCAAAGGCATTGCGCTTGATGAGTTTGATGAGATTATTAGTGGCTTCCAATTTGGCGTTGGAATAGGGTAATGGGAGAGCGTTGACGATTTTCTCTTTATCTTTGAGAAATGTCTTAAATACAGTCTGAAAAAGAGGATGAACCTGCTTTAGATTGTCCTCAATAAGTCCGAAAAATTTGTCAGGCTCTTTATTCTGAAAGTGAAAAAGCAAGAGCTGATAGAGCTGATAGTGGTGTTTCAAGTCTTCTGAATAGCTCAAAAGCTTGTCTAGGATTTCTTTATTGGTTAAATGTGACTGAAATGTTGGACGATAAAATCGTTTACTGCTCAGCGTATAGTTATCCTGTTGAATGAGTTTCCAGTAACGTTTCAGTGCTTTATATTCGTGCGATCTTCTATCAAACTGATTCATAATTTGGACACGCACACGACTCATAGCACGGCTTAGATGTTGTACAATATGGAAACGATCTAGAACGATTTTAGCGTTTGGGAGTGAAACAGTCTGGGAGACTGTTTCAGCCTGAGTCTAGAAATTTGAAAGCGAAGTTGTCTAGCCAAGGCATAGTAAGTGCTAAACATATTCATCGTAATGAGTTTCACCTGACAGCGAACGGCTCTATCGTATCGCAGAAAGTGATTTCGGATGACAGCTTGTGTTCTTCCCTCAAGGACAGTGATGATATCGAGCTTTTTAAAATCTTGCGCAATGAAACTCATCTTCATCTCCCGATTGAAACAGTCACTCCCCTGACTGTTTCAACATCCCAAGACATGATCTTTGGAAGACGAGAAAAATCATGCTTAAAGTGGAAGTCATTGAGCTTGCGAATGACAGTTGAAATGGAAAGCTGATGGGCAATGTCGGTCATAGAAGTCTTTTCAATCGACTTTTGAGCAATTTTTTGGTTGATAATACGAGGAATTTGATGATTCTTCTTGACGAGAGAAGTCTCAGCGACCGCTATTTTCGAGCAATGATAGCACTTGAAACGACGCTTTTTCAGGAGAATTCTAGTAGGCATACCAGTCGTTTCGAGGTAAGGGACCTTAGACGGTTTTTGAAAGCCATATTTCTTCATTTGACTTCCACAGTTAGGGCAAGATTGGGTATCGTATTCCAGTCTAGCGATGATTTCTTTGTGGGTATCCTTATTAATGACATCCATAATTTGGATATTAGGGTCTTTGATATCGAGTAGTTTTGAGATAAAATGTAATGGTTCCATATGATTCTTTCTAATGAGTTGTTTTGTCACTCTTCATTATAGATTTTATGGGACTTTTTTTCTACAACAAAGTAGGCTCCATAATATCCATAGGGAATTTACCCACTACAAATATTATAGAGCCTAAAAAACTATAAAACACTTCTTAACTGTAAAGGGGGATAAAAAAATTCCCTGCAAATTGAAATTGCAAGGAACTTTTGTTAATGGTTATGGGCAAGCCAGGCGGAATACTTTTTCCCAAGCCAGAGAGCAAAGAGGAGATTGATGACGACGATGCCTGAACCGACCAGTGAAAATAGGAAAAATTCGCTAGTCGAAACCTGCCACAAATGCACGATGTCTGTAATAAAATAAGCACTGACAGGAAAACAAAGGATAGAAGTGATGAGAGCAGGGATATACTTACGGAGAAGAATTGATTGTCCAATATGGAGCAAGAGATGAAGCGCAAAGGCTACAAATCCCCCTAACCAAACTAGTTCGAGCGTTCTAGATTGACTAAAATACGCTAATAAAGTGATGGATAAGACAAGGATGAATTCCTCAAAAACAGCGAGGGCAAATCCCTCTGTTGTCATTTCTTTGTGGATTTTGAGAATAGTTGGCGCCTTTTGGGCCAGCAAGGTTTCGTTGAGACGGATCCAAGGGACAAGACCGATAATTTCTTCCATATCGTGAAAGATAAAAAGTAGAGGAAAGATCCAAAGATAAAATGCCATAAATCTCTCCTGAAAAGCTAAAGACTGCCAGCAAATAAAGCAAAAAACGCCGAGTAAGGCGTTTTGAGTTAGGTATGCTTACTTAACCTCTGTAAAGGTTGTTAATGTTATTTTAGCACCCTTTAAACGCCGTCATATCAACGTCTTAAGATTGTTCTATAGAAAATGTAGTCATAAATGTAGTCATTTTGCTATGCCGTCAATTTTGCAATTTCTTTGAGGTAGATTTCAACTGCTTCTGCCTTCTTTTTCGGTGCCAATTCAGCATAAGTATCCATTGTCGTTTTAATCGATTTATGGCCCATTCTTATCTGTAGTTCTTTCCAGTTTGCACCAGCATTCAGCATCAAAGAAGCGTGTGTATGACGGAAAAGGTGGAAACCATAGTTTGGCAGTCCCAACTCAGTCAAACGCTTTTTAAGCGTTGCACGTTCATTTCTATCACACATATAGTTCCCATAGATTGTAGGGAAAATCAGTTTTGTTCTATGTCTGTTGTGCAATTCAAGATACTTGTTCATTTCGTGGTGGAAATCTCTGAGTTTTTCTATTATGGGGGGAGGGACAGGGACAGAGCGATTTCCTGCATCAGTTTTTGGTGTAGCTTTACAGATAACTTCCCCTTTTGTCCCATCTTTTTTATTTGCGGTTTTCCACATCAATGTTTTACTGACGTTAATAGAAGAATTTTCAAAATCTAGGTCATCAATCGTCAATGCAAGTAATTCATTTATTCGCAAAGCGGAGGCTAATAGAGTATTACAAATTAACTTAAATCTACGATTGGCTCTATTGTTATCTAAACTTTCAAGATAATTAAGCCATATTACAAGACCATCATCATGTAATACCATGATGCGTTGCTTATTTGATTTTGGCTTAGGTGGTATCTTAACAGTGCTAACAGGATTAGTGATTAGTCCATAGTTTGTAATTCCATAGTCAAAAATATCTTTCAACTTATGGATAACAGCACCAAAATCTTTAGCACTACCTTTATCAGCACGCTTTATACCAGATTCAATGGACTCTTTTGATTTCTTTGCCAAATCGTTTAACCAAAGCTGGATATCCGCAGATTCAATTTTATCTGGTTTGTAATCTCCAAATTTAGGGATAATATAATTATCAAGATAACCTCTTACTCTGTTCAGAGTATTATGCGAGTTAACCCAGGTTTTATATGATTTAAACCATTCTTCAGCTAAATCTTCCAGTGTATCAATGACGATAACTTTTTCTCGTGTTGAGCCATTTTTTTCAAATTCTAGTCGTGCTTGAATGATTGCTCTATCTAACTGTTTTAGTGTCTTGGCTGTAATGGTAGTAGTGACTTGCTTACCAGTTTTGATATCTTTTCCCAGAAATGTCCCCTTCAAAGTGTATGAGATGGACTTATCTTTTTTGATTTTTTTAATGACTTTTTTGCCATTATGAATAATTGTTTCAGTTTCCATATTTGCCTTTCTTCATGGATATTGAAGTAGGCTAAAATAGTTACCACTCTTTCTTTTAGATAAAACTATTTTAGCACAAATTTTCAGAATTAGGATTGTAAAAAGTTGATAATATCATCTAGTAGATAGAAGACGGTTCGAGTTCCCTCTATAGGAGGTTCTAATCTTTTTAATCCTTTTTGTTCCCAAGTTTTTAGTGTGTTTGGGGAGATATTTAGCTGTTTTAGCAATTCTCGCTGTTGTATTATCTTTAGTGGTATGTTCTGTTCTTTGATTTGAATGAGTTTGATAAGTGTTTGCAATAATTGTTCAATTTGTTCTAATTTTTCGTTATTCATTATTCTCTTTCTCCTCTGTGTTTGAATTATGGAGTCGATTAGGATTGTATCTTCGTGAATCTAGGTATTTGGCGAAGAAATATGTACGTTCAATGATAAGCCCTAATAAATTGGTATTGTTTGCTCGGGCATACCAGACCAATTCTTCAAATTCGGTAAAGTCGTTCTCTTCGATAATATCAACTACTTCATGTATAAAATCCGAGGAGTTCATCTCCATCAAGAATTTTTCTAAATTAAAGCCGCAACCGACTTCAATATCCTCAATGTTGTAGGGGGTCTTATCTGGATTTTCCGCATGGGTAAAGTAGTCAAATAAACCAGTGGGAGACATAACTACCTCCACATGTGCTGGACCGTTTAGTTTGTCACTGATGATATTTGATACTTGTGAATAGCTTTTCAGTGAATCAAAGAAGAAAGCACCGTGTTTGTGCGATTTCTTGAACTCTCCCGTCTGTCTATTAACGTCCTTATCGTGCCAAGGACTAAGAATAAACGGAATATGGAGTTCCTCTAATATATTCAAGTAGTTCTCTGGTGCGCTTTCCTCGTAGAAGAGAAAAGTCCATTTGGTTGAGCGCTGTTCTTTTGCCATAGGCAGTTACCTCATTTCTTTTGGGTTCTATTACTAAGGAGAAATGACAGGTCGTATGCAAAGTTTTTTTGAAAAAATTGAATTTTTTGTGATTATTGATTATTGACCTATTGGGGGTCGTAGTCACCCCAATAGGTCATGATAGAAAAGAATATAAAAAGGGGCTGTCTGGCTTTTGCTTAACGCAAGCCACAGCCCCAAGGGATTAACGTTTTTGTCCAGTGAACCACAATTGGTTACGAACTCGAATAGGAGAGGAGAAATAATAGTCTGCGTGTTGGCTGACGATTTCTTCTTTTAATTGTGCTTCCATCTCTTTTAGGATTTTTTGCCCTTGTTGGTCTCTAGGGACTTTTAGAAAAATAGTGATGGTATCTTTTCGTATATCTACGATACACTTACGAACAGCTCGGTTAAATCCGTTATGGATTGGGTTGATAGTAGTAACCGTCTGATGTTCAAGATTGCTTATCTTCTGTACTCGTTCACGCTGAAACAGGAAGTGTCGCAACAGAAAAGTGTGATAGACAGATTGGATATAGTTCCAAAGACTATCTGTTTTCAACCGTTGTATTATTTCTAATCCAACCAAAAATAAGGCAAGTAGAAGAGAAATAAGTGCAAATCCATGACAAACGGAACTAATGATATCCGTAATACTTTTGACTGTATCTAAATTGACAAACGTGATATTTGTTAATTGAACGGAAAGATAATTGAATAACCATCCAAATGCAGAACAGATAGGTGCAAATAGAAATAAATATAGTATAAGATTGAAACTTCTTATAAAGTAGTTTTTTGTGGTCATAGGATACCTCGCTTAGTGTAGTAGGTTGGACAGAGTAGGGGCAGAACTTGGTAGGGGTGTTCATTGTCGATAACTTGGATGATACCTGTACTATGTCCTGTTGGAATGACAATCCCCTCTGGATCGAGGTCAGGAAATAAAAATTGAGTAGTTTTCTGATTGATGTTTCCAATTTGTAACAATACGTTTAGCTGTTCCCTTACTGAAATTGGGATAGTATTGTGGTCAAAACGCTGACTTACTAAAAATAGATGGATTTTGGTAGCACGTCCTAACAAGGCAATCTGTGAGAGTAAGGAGAAAAAGGCTTCTTTGATATTCTTATTGACTCCCTCTGATAGAGCTAGGACTTCATCAATAACAATGGTTAGATGGGTAAATTGATGGTTGGGATTATCATACAAGATAGCTTGTCGTTTTTGAATGAGATTTGCACATTGACTTAATTGTTCGTTGACCTGTGATACAAAATCAGATTTTGAACGGTTTTCGACAGGGTGGATAACGGAAATATGATTTTCTCTTGCCCAACGACTTGGGGTATCAAATTTCGGGTCAATGATAATCAAGTCAGACATATGCTTCAGTACACTCAAGAAGTAAGTGAGAGCATACGATTTCCCAGAACCTGAATTTCCAGCAATAGCCCAGTGATTAACCTTATCTAAATTGAGTTCAAAGTACTTCATGATAGGGATTTTCCCCTGTGGCAAGCTAGCTGAAAACTTATCCAAATCTGGAATGACTAAACGTTCTGAAATTCCCTTTTTCCAAGGGAAAAATAATCCACGCTGAGTGTGTAAGTCATCTGTTTCTAGAGGGACAAAATAGGTAGCGTTTTGTTTTAGAAGCGTATATTGTGGATAAAGTGAAGCATTGGCAATCAGAAAGATTTTCTTGTACAAGTCATCATCAAGGATATAAGCACATGGTAGACGAGGGACAAAGATAAAGCCGTCTGCTTGAATAACAATATTAAAAGAATTGGTGTAGCTGGTTTCTCCCTGCATTAAAGCCCCCAGAGCCATGTTTAGGCTCTGGAGCAGGTAAGATTGCAGGTAAGATTGGTTCAGCACATCACGAGATTGTGAAGTCATTACCGAACCTCCTGGATACCATTTGATTTGAAGTAGATGTTATATTTTACTTCGCAGGCTTGTAGTGTGTCAAATTGAATCATGGATTGAAAAGCTGGAAGCTCAATCGTTTCTTCAAATTTTACTTGGAAAGGGTCTTGCCCTTCCTGTACAAACCATGCTTTATAAGCTACGATTTCTCCGGTTGGTTTTCCTTCTTCAAACCGTTGTTGTGGTTCAAGTTCGGTACTAAGTGAGTAAATCGGTTGTTTTTGACTGATAATTTTATCAGCCAATGTAGTTGTATAACCACCTTTTGTGGTTTTCATTTTAAACGCCATAGGGCAAATCCTCCTTATGAATAAGAGATAGTGTGAATGCGACAGGCTCGGTTTGGGTCATGAGCTGGACTTTGTTTTTTAGGTTATCTGACCACCTCCTCATTACTAAGGAGAATGAGACAGCTAAACGCAAAGTTATTTGTTGAATTTTTAATTTTTTTTTACAAAAAATCCAGTGACAGAGACACTGGATTTGAGGAATTAGCGGTAAGCTTTTAATAAAGGAGCTAATTTTTTTAGCGCTTTACAATAATGGGATTTAACAGTTACATCACTCATTTTCTTATAATGTTCAGTGATATAGCGAGCCGTTTCTTTATAGCTTGAACCTTGTTCCGCTATCATTTCAACAATCTTACTGTCAATTTCTGATAGGGATGCTTTAGCTTCACGAATAGCTTGTCTTAACTCCTCTAGGATTAAAGCTTCTTCGGGATTCAAATCAGAACTTGCAATGACATCATAACGTACAGACTTTTTGGCATTTTTGCTAGCTATTGTTTCGTCTTTGATTCGTCTATTGTGGTATCGGTCACGACGTTCTGCGTTACTTTGTTCTTGTTGAAGCAAACGAGTTACTTCATCCCAATTTTTAGCTTTAATAGCTTCTTTGATTTTACGCTCACGACGTTCTTGTACTTTATTACTCATAATGATGAGCTCCTTTCTGTCCTTTGGACAGAAGGAAACAAAATGAGCAAATATTGAACGCTGAGTATACCAAAAGGCACAACAAAGAAACAGCGAAACAATTCTATGCAAGACATGACCTTTATCGTCATGTCATCATATTTGTTTCAATCTGTCCTTTGATGGCCATCAATTTGGACTATTAAAATTTATATCAAGAGTTTTTCTTGATATATTCAGTATAAGGCGTAATGTTCTTTTATTTTTTACTTCTTTTTTTACTTCAATAGACTAATTTGTAAAACGAGGCGCAAAAAAAGACTAGGCGATTCACCTAGTCTTTAAAGAGCAAATTTTCGTATCTCCTCTTCACTTAATAATTTAATAAAGGCCTGTTGTACGTTATCTAAAGCGTGAGCCATTGACAGCAACTCCTTATTTAATTGTTCTTGGAAATAGTATGTTACTTGGGTGTTATTAGTCAATAACCCCACAATATGGCGATTGACGCTTGTATTGTCTAAATTAATATCATATAGGTCAACTAAATCAATAAGGTCGATTTCGCTTAGTCCTTGAGCTGCAGCTTCTTCAATTCTTTTCTTATCCTCTAGTGAAAATCTTGTTGGCTCTAATTGAATAGTGTGCCTTTCTTGAATTGGTCTTGTTGCATAAGGGTTGGAAACCCAACTGATAATTTCATCAAAAGTTCTTTCCTCAGTCCTTTCTATATCATTGGATTGATAAATATTAATGCCTAGATTTGCCAACTCTTCTTTAGAATATTTTTGATATAACTCTGCGATATCCTTACCTTGACTGAGTAATTTCATATAGTCCTCATATATCTGTTTGAATTTCACTCCATCTATTTGTTGACCACCAGTCATACTAAACGAATAGGTTGTTCTTCCTTTTTGAGAAATAACTAATGGGACGGATGTAAGGTAAGATTTTGGAATATTCTCTTTATACATTCTTTCTAATATATCATTTACCATAAATCCGATATTAAACAAGGGATTTTCTTTGAGTTTTTTTATTAGATTAGGGATAATTTCTGTCGAAACATTATCATACCACCATTTATTGATGAGAGGATCAATGTTTTCTTGCCTAAATGTTGAGGGTATGTCATTTCCGCCTAATTCAAATAGGATACCACAGACATTAACTTCAAATGATTTAATTAAATTATCCCCTAACATCAACCAAAGAATATCAAACATTTCTTCAAAATCAATGACAGTCAATTCATTGATGGTACGGGTTCTAAAACTTCTAGCGGGGTTATAACTTTTTCCACCAACCCATACGTCAATGTCATCTTTCTTGCGAAAAGTATCCATTTCAGTTTCAGTAGAAATCATAAATCTTTTTCTTTGAATATTGAAATTTGCAAATGTCTTGGCAATACTTAGACAACTTGATTGGATTGAAATTAAATCATCACTCATGAAAGAATATAGTTTTTCATCTACAGCCTCTAAATCTCTATATAAAATAGAACTGAAAAAATAATGAAACAGATTCTCAATAAACTCATCTAACTCTCCAAAAACGATATACGTATAGCTCGAAGCGGTTAGAGCATTTAAATAAACTAACATCGAACTCGTAATTGGTCGCTTACCACTTTCAACTTGACTAACTTGACCTGCATTGCCTAGTTCGCTTTGTGTAATATTGTATTTTTTTCTTAAATTTTTGATACGAGTAGGTATTTCTTGTGAATAATTTTCTTCAAAAAATTTCATATATAATCCCCCTATAATCATGGAAAAGTAGAAAGTAGTAGAAATAGTTGTTATCCTAGTTGATTAAAAAAATCTCTGATTTCCTCATCTTTTATAAAATAATATACAATTTTCCCCTCTCTTCTAGTGTCCAAGATGTTTTGATTGGCTAGTTTACGAAGATGGTGGGAGGCAGATGCCATACTGAGATTTAATAAACAGGCTATATCGCAGACACAGAGTTCTTCGACGGCAAGGAGATAAAAGATGATATTTATCTGTTTATTATCGGTAAATTTTGATAAAATGTGAAGTGATTTTTGGACTTTTTCCTTTTCAAGGTAGTTCGTTGCGGTTGTAACATTTTGTTGATTTATAACATCCACTTGACAGATACTATCTTTTTTCATAATTTTTTCTCCTAGCCTAACACAGCCCATAGCATGTCAAAGCTGTTGTTTTCAATCAGGATATACATCCCCAATCCTAAATAGACAACGGCAATAAACCATCTGCTATATTTTTCCAAAGTTTCTCCAACAGAAGGGACTTTTGCTAATTTTTGTGCAGAAAAAACCAAGAGATAAATCATGACTAGAAAAGTAAGTAAAGTCACTATCAAATTCGCTAAATTTAAGGTGGTAAAATATGGGACAAAGACACCAATATTGTCAGCGCCACAACTTGCAAAAGTAATCATAGCGACTAGAAAAATCAGGTTTTTATTGTCTTTTCGCAAACCATCTTTTGCAATAGCTTCTCCATCAGAATCTCCTAAAAGCAAAACTTTTAGGCCTAGGAAAATTGGAATCAAACCGAGTAAACCTAAAATCTCTTTACTAGGAATATAATTTAAGACAAATGCAAAAAGCAAACTTAGGAATATTAGACTAACAGAGCCTAGAAATTGTCCTAAATAGATGTTAATGATGTCTTTTCTGCTTTTTCTTTTGGCAAAAAATAACATTAGGATAATAAGTAAGTCTACGGCTGTCCCAGAATACAGGATTATTGAAGTAACAACATTTTGAATCATAAAATACCTCATTCAAATATATTTTTGAATGTATTCTAACATTAAACTTTGTAGATGTCAACTTAAAATCCACCAAAATATAGATAAGAAGTTAGTGTACCAAATATTAAAAAGCCCTGCCATCGAAATGATAGCAGGGCTTAACTTCAATATCCAGATGATATATTTATCTAAAAAAGGTAGAGTAAAAGGTAGAGTTTTTATTGATTTGTAGTGCGATATAATGAGTTTCAAAAAATCAAAAATCGCTTAAAATCAATATTTTGACGTCTATTGACGTGTACTGAAACCCTTACTTAACCTCTGTAAACACAACGTGTTTGCGAAGTTTTGGTGAGTATTTCTTCAATTGAAGACGGTCTGGAGTGTTACGTTTGTTTTTAGAAGTAAGGTACAAGCGTTCACCAGATTCTTTGTGTTCAAGTGTAATATTTACGCGCATGGTATCTCCCTTCTATTATTCAGCTGATGCAGCTTTAGCGATCTTACGTCCTTTGTAGTATCCTTTAAGTGATACGCGGTGAGAACGTGAGTAATCTCCAGTAGTTTCGTCAAAGTTTACAGATGGAGCTGTTACTTTGTAGTGTGTACGACGTTTGTTTTTCTTCGCTTTTGAAGTGCGACGTGCAGGTACTGCCATTTTGATTTCTCCTTTAGGTATTTAAATTCGATTCAATCTAGTGATTTTCATCAACCATACTAGGATAACACATTTTTTTTGTAAAGTAAAGTTACTTGACAAAAAAAGATGAAAAAATTCTCCCGTCCGACCCAGCAGACAGGAGAAGGTGTTAAATATCAATCTCAAATGGTTCATCAATGGTTTCTGATACGTATTTTCCATCTTTCTTTCGTTGTTTGACACATTCTGTTAGGAGATATTCGATTTGCCCATTGACTGAACGAAAGTCGTCTTCTGCCCATGATGCGAGTGCAGCGTATAACTTTGTTGAGAGTCGAAGGGGGATCTGCTTTTTTTTAGCTTCAGCCATCTTTAGTAAAGACTTCCTGCGTTGACAATTGGTTGTGCATCATGATTGCCACAGAGAACGACTAAGAGATTTGAAACCATGGCAGCTTTTCGTTCTTCGTCAAGCTCTACCAATTCCCCTTCATTGAGACGTTCTAGGGCCATTTCAACCATTCCTACAGCGCCGTCTACAATCATCTTACGGGCATCAATAATGGCAGATGCTTGTTGACGTTGAAGCATAACAGCTGCAATTTCTGGAGCGTAAGCTAGGTAAGTAATACGTGCCTCAAGGATTTCCAAGCCAGCATCTTCTACGCGACTTTGGATTTCTTCACGAATACGGTTAGCTACAATTTCACTAGAGCCACGGAGACTACCTTCATCCGCTTGCCCGTCACCTGTAGTATCCACATTAGGAGACACATCGTAAGGATAGATGCGAACAATATTTCGAAGGGCGCTATCACACTGCAATGAGAGATATTCTTTATAGTTATCAACGTTGAAGACTGCTTTGGCTGTATCGACAACTCTCCAAGTTACCGCAATTCCAATTTCAACAGGGTTACCTAAGCAATCGTTAATCTTTTGATGGGAATTGCTCAAAGTCATAACTTTGAGAGAAATCTGTTTCTTGCCAATTTCAAGGCTTACATCATTGCCATTTGATGATTTCATTCCTGAAAAAGGAGATTTTGTGCTAACATCACCACTTTGACCAAGTCGAGTGTGGTTTGCAGGGTTGACTGCTATGCTAAAAGGATTGACAAAGTAAAAACCAGGTTCTTTGATGGTACCTGTATAATTACCAAAGAGGGTCAAAACCAGAGCTTCCTGAGGTTTGACAACTTTTAAACCAGCATGAGCTAGAACTGAAATTAAGATTAATAAAAGACCGATAATAATTCCAAAAACGTTTTCCGAACCAGCACCCATTATAAATATAAAGATACCAAGTACGAGTGTCAACTCAATGAGAATCAATGCGAATACACCATTTGGTTTTGAATTGATGAGTTTTTCAGTCATAAGAATGACCTCCTGCTATATGATATCTAAATGATATCACTTTGTTTTAGAAAGTCAAGAAATAAATGTAACATTATTAAAGAAAATATTACTGTATAGAATTTTCTGAAAATTCAAGAATTTTCTTCTGTTCATTGCTTTTGAAATGTGCTATAATAGTAAAAACTGAAATGGGAGGGATAAGATGACTGAATTAGATAAACGTCACCGCAGTAGCATTTATGACAGCATGGTTAAATCACCAAACCGTGCTATGCTTCGTGCGACTGGTATGACAGATAAGGACTTTGAAACACCGATTGTGGGAGTGATTTCGACTTGGGCGGAAAATACACCATGTAACATTCACTTGCATGATTTTGGGAAATTGGCGAAAGAGGGTGTCAAATCTGCGGGCGCTTGGCCTGTTCAGTTTGGTACCATTACCGTAGCGGACGGGATTGCCATGGGAACGCCTGGTATGCGCTTCTCTCTAACATCTCGTGATATTATTGCGGATTCTATCGAAGCTGCTATGGGGGGCCACAACGTCGATGCCTTTGTCGCTATCGGTGGTTGTGACAAGAACATGCCTGGTTCCATGATTGCCATTGCTAATATGGATATTCCAGCTATTTTCGCCTATGGTGGTACCATTGCACCCGGAAAGTTAGATGGTAAAGACATCGACTTGGTTTCTGTCTTTGAAGGAATCGGGAAATGGAACCACGGTGACATGACAGCTGAGGACGTAAAACGTCTTGAATGTAATGCCTGTCCTGGCCCTGGTGGTTGTGGTGGTATGTACACAGATAATACCATGGCGACTGCTATCGAAGTTCTAGGGATGAGCTTGCCAGGCTCTTCATCTCACCCAGCTGAATCAGCTGACAAGAAAGAAGATATCGAAGCAGCAGGACGTGCTGTTGTTAAGATGCTGGAGCTTGGTCTCAAACCATCTGATATCTTGACTCGTGAAGCCTTTGAAGATGCCATCACTGTAACCATGGCTCTCGGTGGTTCTACCAATGCCACTCTTCACTTGCTTGCTATTGCCCATGCGGCTAATGTTGATTTGTCCCTTGAGGACTTCAATACGATCCAAGAACGTGTGCCTCACTTGGCTGACTTGAAACCATCTGGTCAGTATGTCTTCCAAGACCTCTACGAAGTTGGTGGTGTCCCTGCGGTTATGAAGTACTTGTTGGCAAATGGCTTCCTTCACGGAGACCGTATCACATGTACCGGTAAGACCGTCGCTGAGAACTTGGCTGACTTTGCAGACCTCACACCAGGTCAAAAAGTCATTATGCCACTTGAAAATCCAAAACGTGCAGATGGTCCGCTTATCATCTTGAACGGGAACCTTGCCCCTGATGGAGCGGTTGCCAAGGTATCAGGTGTTAAAGTGCGTCGTCACGTTGGACCAGCTAAGGTCTTTGACTCAGAAGAAGATGCTATCCAGGCCGTTCTGACAGACGAAATCGTTGATGGCGATGTTGTCGTTGTTCGTTTCGTTGGACCGAAGGGTGGTCCTGGTATGCCTGAGATGCTGTCACTTTCATCTATGATCGTTGGTAAAGGTCAAGGAGACAAGGTTGCCCTCTTGACAGATGGCCGTTTCTCTGGTGGTACCTATGGTCTGGTTGTTGGGCATATCGCTCCTGAGGCTCAGGATGGTGGACCGATTGCCTACCTCCGTACAGGTGATATCGTTACAGTTGACCAAGATACCAAAGAAATTTCCATGGCCGTATCCGAAGAAGAACTTGAAAAACGCAAGGCAGAAACAACCTTGCCACCACTTTACAGCCGCGGTGTCCTTGGTAAATATGCCCACATCGTATCATCCGCTTCACGCGGAGCCGTGACAGACTTCTGGAATATGGACAAGTCAGGTAAAAAATAAACTCATACTCTTCGAAAATCTCTTCAAACCACGTCAACGTCGCCTTGCCGTACTCAAGTACAGCCTGCGGCTAGTTTCCTAGTTTGCTCTTTGATTTTCATTGAGTATCAAAAAGCAAGCCATCTTCGGCTTGCTTCTTTTTATCTTCAAAAGTGATTTGCCTGCTTAACGAGGTGGCAGTCCAAGGGCAATACGTCCGTAGCGACTGATTCGTGTGATCTTCCAAGCGGGAGACCAGGTAACTTCAACCTTGACATCTTCGATACCCTCGATTTGTTTCAGACCTGCAACGATTTCGATAGGCAAACTTTCGGCGCAATCACAGGCAGTATCGGTGAAGGTCATGACAATCTTACAGAGACCCGTTTCATCCAGATTAATTTCATAAATCAAGCCCAGATTGTACACATCCAATTCCACATCTGTATCAAAAACCTTCTCTAGTTTTTCGATAATTTGGTCTTGCAAGGCCAAAGCGCGGTCATTGATTTTGATATCGTCTCTCATAACAGTCCCTCCACGTGATAAATATCCTCTATTTTCTCATAATTCTGACAATTTGGCAAGTTTTTGATGAATTTTCTGAAAAAATATGATAATATAAAGGAAACGCTGAATCAAGAGGAAGCCTATGGAGCAGATTGGAAAAGTCTTTAGACAATTACGAGAGTCAAGAAATATCTCGCTGAGACAAGCAACTGGGGGACAATTTTCTCCGTCTATGTTGTCCCGATTTGAAACAGGTCAGAGTGAGCTTTCGGTGGAAAAGTTTCTATTTGCCCTAGAAAATATATCTGCTAGTGTAGAGGAAATCCTCTTTCTGGCGAGAGGTTTTCAGTATGATACAGATTCGGAGTTGAGAAAAGAAATCACAGATGTTTTGGATTTAAAGAATATAGCACCTCTTGAGGACTTATATCGCAAGGAGTATCAAAAGCATGCCCATTCTCAAAACAAACAGAAACATATTCTAAATGCCATCATTATCAAGTCTTATATGAAGAGTATGGATGAAACGGTTGAGTTAACGGCAGAGGAAGGGAAAGTCCTTCATGACTACTTGTTTTCTACTGAGATTTGGGGAATCTATGAACTCAATTTGTTCTCAGTCAGTTCTCCGTTCTTGTCTGTTTCTCTTTTTACTAGATATGTACGAGAAATGGTCCGAAAATCCGATTTTCTAATGGAAATGTCTGGTAATCGAAACCTTTTTCATACTATGCTATTGAATGGTTTTTTAGCCAGCATTGAGTGTGAAGAATTTACCAATGCCTCTTATTTTAAACGTGTCATCAAAGAGCATTTCTACAAGGAAAATGAGACCTATTTCCGAATTGTCTATTTGTGGGCTGAAGGTCTTCTTGATAGCAAGCAGGGTAGAGTCAAGGAAGGTCAGAAAAAGATGGAAGATGCTGTCCATATTTTTGAGATGCTTGGTTGTAAAAAATCTGCTGAATACTACAGAAATACAACCGATTGTTGAATATCTGCAAACTAAGAAAATAATTTGAAAATTTAAGCGATAGAACTTTTGACTACTCTCAGGTCGTTACAAAAGTTCTATCGTTTCTTTGCTCATTTTGTGTGTTGCATATATTCAAAAGTTTTCCCTTCCAATTTCTAAGTGCTATACTATAGTCATACTTCATATAGGGATTATAACAAGAAGGGAGATTACCTATGAAACTATTGTTTAGAAATCAAGCTTATCGACTCTTGACTTTATCGCGCTTCTTCAATGCTTTTGGTGCTTCGATTTTTAACCTGGTATTTATCGTCTATGCGTCGACCTTGCCACAAGCATCTTTTGCGGTTGCTATGGCGAATATTGTCATGATTCTTCCGACTCTCTTTACAGTTTTTGTAGGGATTCGGGCAGATTACACAAGGGACAAGGTCAAATGGATGGTCTATAGCGGTTTGTTTCAGGCAGTTTTATTTTTTCTAGCAGCTTTAGTTGTTCAGCAAGCTAGTCTCTTTGCTTTTTCTAGTCTGTGTTTGATCAATGTCATTAGCGATGTAATCAGTGATTTTGCTGGTGGTTTGCGCATGCCTCTCATTAAGAAAAAAGTAGCTGAACAAGATCTGATGGAAGCTTATTCTTTTTCCCAGTTTATCACATATATTTCAGCTATTGGTGGTCAAGCTTTTGGAGTTTGGCTCTTAGGTCTATCGGTCAACAATTTTTCCCTTGTTGCGGGAATCAATGCCTGCTTTTTCCTAGTATCAGCCTTTATTCTCTTTTTAGGAAAAAGCAAATTGAGTCTGTCAATGTCATCTGCTGATGGTGAAAACCTAAAAAATGAGAAGCTTTCTATCAAAGACCAGTTCCTAACAATTTACCGAAATTTGCGTCTCGTTTTTCTTAAAGGTGGACAGAAAAACTTTGGTTTCATGATCTTTGCTGTCTTGCTTATTAATGCTTTGGGTGGGGCTTTAGGAAGCATCTATAACATATTCTTTTTGAGCCATTCTCTCTTGAATTTTTCTTACACAGAGGCACTATTTATCAATCAATTCTGTGTTTTAGTAGCAATCATCATCAGTAGCCTTACGGGCAATGATTATTTTGGGAAGCAGTCTTTGCCTAGGTTGATGATGTGGGCGACCGTAGGACTCAGTCTAATTGGTCTAGCTAATGTATTCAATCAAGTCGTACTTGGTTTACTATTTCTCTTTTCAACTCTGTATGTGTCTGGTAAAGTTCAACCAAAGATTAGTGCCATGCTCATGAAAAATCTAGCTCCAGATGTTCTAGCTCGTACCAGTAATTTTTTAGGTTTATTATTTACCTTATCCATACCTGTGGGAACAGCTTGTTTTTCACTTATAGCTGTATGGAATATACAGTTGACTTGGATGCTATTTGTTGGTCTTTCCTTGCTAGCTATTCTTTTGACAGTTATTAATCTCAAAAATGATATTTGAATCCTAATTTTATTCATACTGTTTTAATCCCTCTATTTATGGTAAAATAAGACTATTAAGTTTAAAGAGGATTCCCTATGAAATTACAAAAACCAAAAGGAACGCAGGATATTTTACCTGCTGAGTCTGCTAAGTGGCAGTACGTTGAGGGCTTTGCCCGTGAAATTTTCAAGCGCTATAACTATGCAGAAGTGCGTACGCCTATTTTTGAGCATTACGAGGTCATCAGTCGCTCTGTCGGAGATACAACCGATATCGTAACCAAGGAAATGTACGATTTCTATGACAAGGGTGACCGCCATATCACCCTTCGTCCAGAAGGAACTGCGCCCGTTGTCCGTTCCTATGTGGAAAATAAACTCTTCGCACCAGAAGTGCAAAAGCCAAGTAAGTTCTATTACATGGGCCCTATGTTCCGTTATGAGCGTCCACAGGCAGGTCGTTTGCGTCAGTTCCACCAGATTGGTGTTGAGTGTTTTGGCTCAAGCAATCCAGCTACCGATGTGGAAACCATCGCTATGGCAGCTCATTTCTTGAAAGAGATCGGCATCCAAGGTGTCAAACTACACCTCAACACTCTTGGAAATCCTGAGAGCCGTGCGGCCTATCGTCAAGCCTTGATCGACTATTTGACACCGCTCAAGGAGACCTTGTCTAAGGATAGCCAACGTCGCTTGGAGGAAAATCCTCTCCGTGTCTTGGACTCTAAGGAAAAAGAAGACAAGGTGGCAGTAGAAAATGCGCCGTCTATCTTGGACTTCCTTGATGCAGAAAGCCAAGCTCATTTTGATGCTGTGCGCCAGATGTTACAAAAACTGAAAGTGAACTACATTATCGATACCAATATGGTGCGTGGTTTGGACTACTACAACCACACGATTTTTGAATTCATTACTGAGATTGAGGGCAATGACTTAACCGTCTGTGCAGGAGGTCGCTATGATGGCTTAGTTGCCTATTTTGGTGGTCCTGAGACTGCTGGATTTGGATTTGGCCTTGGTGTAGAGCGCCTGCTTCTCATTCTTGAAAAGCAAGGTGTGGCCCTTCCTATAGAGAACGCTCTAGATGTTTATATCGCAGTTTTGGGTCAAGGAGCAAATGTTAAGGCCTTGGAGTTGGTACAAGCCCTTCGCCAACAAGGTTTCAAAGCAGAGCGTGATTACCTCAACCGTAAACTCAAAGCTCAATTCAAGTCAGCCGATGTCTTTGCGGCTAAGGCTCTCATTACTCTAGGTGAAAGTGAAGTCGAAAGCGGACAAGTGACGGTTAAGAACAACCAAACTCGAGAAGAAGTTCAAGTGTTACTTGATACTATCAGCCAAAACTTCTCAGAAATCTTTGAAAAATTAGGCTTTTAATAGTAGAAAAACTGGTCAGGACCTTATTCCTGACCTTTTTCTTTTGCAAAATGACAAAAATCATAAACTTTTTGACAAATATAATTGTCAAAAAGAAAAAGATGTGTTACAATATAAGCAAGTTAAGAGAAAAGGAGAAAGGAATGCTTAAAAATCGTTTAAAAGAGCTTCGAGCTCGCGATGGTCTCAATCAAACCGAACTGGCCAAGTTAGCAGGGGTTTCCAGACAGACCATTAGCCTACTAGAACGGGACGAATACACCCCGTCGGTTGTGATTGCCCTGAAGATTTCGCAGATATTTAACGAAACAGTCGAATCGGTATTTCGTATAGAGGAGGATGAGTGATGAACAAGTATAAAGTGATTTATTATGTAGTTGCCATAGTTCTATTAGTCAGTGTGTTTTTACTGATTGGGATGGACTTAGGCTGGTTTAATCCCTATCAAAGTGACCAATTTATTTGGGTTTACTTTGCTCTCATCCCAGTAGTTGACTGGATTGAAAAGAAATCAAAAAATTTAGCAAGTGAAAAAGGAGAATGAATATGAAAGAGTTTTTAGCGGGTTTTCAAGTCGATACTGAGAACAAAGCACTTGCCGGTGTTTGTGCAGGTCTAGGAAATTATTTTAACATTCAAGCCAATATCGTTCGTTTGGTGACAGTCTTGTTGTTTCTCTCTTCTACGGAGATTGGGATTATAACAGTAACTCTCTATGCTTATCTAGCAGGTTGGCTTGGCAATGAACCCTTGGGGGATGGAGCAAAAAAAGCTAGAAATCAAGCTATTCTCTTACTTGCTGTTTGTTTGATTTTGGTGTCACTTGGAACAGAAGGCTTGACCGCTATTTTCGAATCAGGTAAAGCCTTTGGTCAATGGTTGTCTGGCTTGTTTTAGAAAGAGGTTAAAATATGGAAAAGAATCACATAATTTTTGCACTGAAACTTTTTATTATAGGAGCTTTATTAGGAATACTTGCCGGAGCTCTTAGAGTTAAACCTTTAGGTATTAGCCAAGAGCAAGTAATCCCTGTCTTGTTCTCAATCTTTTTTGGTCTAGGGCTGATTACGGCAATCCTAACATTTTATTTCACTAGAAAAAGTCATCAGGCTTATCAGAATTATCAACGAGAAGAAGAGGATGAAGGAAATGAGCAAGACTATCTTGCTATGTATCGTTTCTTGGATTATGGTACGGTAGCTTGGAATGTTTCCCAAATTAGTATGCTATTCTGTATGCTTTTAGACTTAGGAAGATTTGGCATATCAGCAACATCCTTACTTTTGATAGTTGTAAGTATTTGGTCGGGTGTTTACTGCCTAAAAATCACTAGCAAGATTCGTAACTACAAACTTTCTGTTATGGCGACTCCCAAGGAAATTTTGGACTACCTCGATACTTATGATGAGGGAGAAAAACAGGCTGAAATGGAAGAAGCTTACTTGATCTTGTTCAAGGTCAATCAGCTCATCATACCAGGTATCTATGTCGTCTTAGTAGTTCTATCTGTAGTATTAGGACAAGTACAGTTGGTGGCTCTGCTTGTGGCAGTTATCATCCATATGTACATGAATGTGGCACAATTAAGAAAAACAAAACGTTATTTCAAATAGGAGAAACTTATGAAAACACTTAAAAATATCGGCTGGTTTGCCCTTGCCTTCTTATCATTTCTTATGGTCTATAGTTTTATTCAGGGCGTAGGTTTAGCGGCCATGATTATGGGAGCGCCTGAATATGTTTTTGTCCCAATTTATGTCTTATTGGCAGCAATTTTCACCTTCGTTACCTACAAGTGGTATAAGACTGGAACTGTTACAATAGAAAAAACAGCCCTTAACAAATACATTTGGTTGCCTGCCTTGGTATGGGTCCTTGTCATAGTTGCAGAAAATTTTTTACCAAGTGATCCGTCATTTAATCAACAGGCTATGGAAAAATTAGCTCAAGATCAACCTCTCTTCACCTTCTTCATGGCAGTCGTCTTTGCACCTCTGACAGAAGAATTAACCTTTAGAGGTATGTTAGCTCGCTATGTCTTCCCTCAACAGGATAACATCAAGCAGACAGCTCTCTTTCTTCTTGTCAGTACCATCATTTTTGCACTTGTTCATTTCCCTACTACCCCGCAACAATTCCTAGTTTATAGTGGCCTTGGTCTTAGTATGGGCTTGGCTTATATCAACAAGGGTGGTCTGGCTTATAGTATGGGATTGCATGCCTTAAACAATTTAATTTCATTTGTGATGATAATGATGCTATAATAGACTCAGGAGGAAATTATGAAGCGAGTACTATTATTAGCAGTGATACAGGCAGTCGTTCTCTTCTTTATTATTGGGGGCCTTGCCTATGCCTTTAAAGGCGATTTCTTTTACAACAATCTAGCAGTGGTTTTTGCACCTATTGCAGGAATCATGCGTTTTGCGACGGCCTATGCAACAGCGATTGTTCTGCCTAAAAAAGCGGCTGAAATCGCAGAAAAACGCAAAGAAGGTCAAGAATCAAAATAAGAAAATCCGATGGCGTCTTCATCGGATTTTTCGATGTTGTCACGATTTTTTAGCTCTTCGTTTTTATTTTTACAGACAATCAAACTTTTCTGCTGATTTTCATGAAGAGCCTGCCCTTTTATGGTAAAATAGTAACAGAATAAAAGAGGAGAGAAAACATGAAACGTAGTATGTATGCTGGTCGTGTTCGTGAGGAACACATCGGACAAGAAATGACCTTGAAAGGTTGGGTTGCCCGTCGTCGTGACCTGGGTGGCTTGATTTTTATCGACCTTCGTGACCGTGAAGGGATTATGCAGTTGGTTATCAACCCTGAAAAAGTATCAGAAGAGGTGATGACAACAGCTGAAAGCCTTCGTAGCGAATACGTCATCGAGGTGACTGGTCAGGTTGCAGCTCGTGAGCAGGCCAATGATAAATTGGCGACTGGAGCAGTTGAGCTGGATGTAACAGCTCTTACGGTTCTGAATACAGCCAAAACAACACCATTTGAAATCAAGGATGGTATTGAGGCAAACGATGATACCCGTCTACGTTACCGTTACCTTGACCTTCGTCGTCCAGAGATGTTGGAAAACCTTAAACTTCGTGCCAAGGTGACCCATTCTATCCGCAACTACTTGGATGAGTTAGAATTTATCGATGTGGAGACACCATTCCTTTCGAAATCAACGCCAGAAGGGGCGCGTGACTATTTGGTACCATCTCGTGTCAATAAAGGGCACTTCTACGCTCTTCCTCAGAGCCCACAAATCACTAAGCAACTCTTGATGAATGCTGGATTTGACCGTTACTACCAAATCGTCAAATGTTTCCGTGATGAAGACTTGCGTGGAGACCGTCAGCCTGAGTTTACCCAGGTCGACTTGGAAACATCCTTCCTTACGGAGCAAGAAATCCAAGATATCACAGAAGGCTTGATTGCGCGCGTGATGAAGGAAACAAAAGGCATCGAAGTAACGCTTCCATTTCCTCGTATGAAATACGACGATGCGATGGCTCTTTATGGTTCTGATAAACCTGATACTCGTTTTGACATGTTGCTTCAGGACTTGACAGAAGTTGTCAAGGGTGTTGATTTTAAAGTCTTTTCAGAAGCACCTGCTGTAAAAGCTATTGTAGTCAAAGGAGCTGCAGATAACTACTCACGTAAAGACATCGACAAGATGACCGAAGTAGCCAAACAGTACGGAGCCAAAGGTCTTGCTTGGGTCAAGGTAGTTGATGGAGAATTAAATGGACCAGTTGCCAAGTTCTTGACTGAGATCCAAGCAGATTTGACTGCAGCACTTGGTCTTGAAGATAAGGATTTGGTTCTCTTTGTGGCAGATACGCTTGAAGTGGCCAATGCAACACTAGGCGCCCTTCGTGGCCGTATCGCCAAAGAGCTTGACTTGATTGATAACGATAAATTCAACTTCCTTTGGGTAGTTGATTGGCCAATGTTTGAATGGTCTGAAGAAGAAGGCCGCTACATGAGCGCCCACCATCCGTTCACTCTTCCACAGGAAGAAACAGCTCACGAATTAGAAGGTGATTTGGCTAAGGTTCGTGCCATTGCTTACGATATCGTCTTGAACGGTTATGAGCTTGGTGGTGGTAGTCTTCGTATCAATCAAAAAGACCTTCAAGAACGCATGTTCAAGGCTCTTGGTTTCTCAGCTGAAGAAGCAAATGATCAGTTTGGCTTCCTTCTTGAAGCCATGGACTATGGTTTCCCACCACACGGTGGTTTGGCGATCGGTCTTGACCGTTTTGTCATGCTCTTAGCAGGAGAAGAAAACATTCGTGAAGTCATTGCCTTTCCTAAGAACAATAAGGCAACCGACCCAATGACACAAGCTCCATCAACAGTCGCTCTCAAACAACTAGAGGAACTAGAGATTCAATTGAAACCCTCTTGCTTTAACGTTTGAAATATTGAGTAGAAGAAGATGAAACAAGCAAAACGAATTAAGCGGTGGCGCTATTATCTGCGCCGCTTTGCTTATCAGATAAAAATCTTACGAGTTTTACAAAGTATCTCTCGGGAAAAATATGATGAGAAAGTATCGGCTTCTCTGGTTTATGGCTTTCTGTCAGCGGTAGCAGTCAATTTCTTTTTTCAACCAGGACACGTTTACTCCAGTGGGGCGACGGGTCTGGCACAGATTATCTCTGCCTTGAGTAATCACTGGTTTGGTTTTTACATTCCGATATCGCTAACCTTTTATGCTATCAATTTTCCGTTGATGATTTTGGCTTGGTATCAGATTGGGCATAAGTTTACAATCTTTACCTTTATCACAGTATCCATGAGTTCCCTCTTTATCCAGCTTGTGCCAGTTGTGACCCTGACAGAGGATCCCATCATCAATGCCCTTTTTGGGGGTGTTGTCATGGGCTTGGGGATTGGTTTTGCACTCCGTAACAATATTTCTAGCGGAGGTACAGATATCGTCAGTCTCACTATTCGAAAGAAAACAGGGAGAAATGTCGGTAGTATTTCTTTCTTAGTGAATGGGACGATTATGCTGATAGCAGGATTGACCTTTGGTTGGAAATACGCCCTCTACTCCATGATTACTATCTTTGTCTCCAGTCGTGTGACAGACGCGGTCTTTACAAAGCAAAAACGCATGCAGGCCATGATTGTGACCAATAATCCTGACAAGGTAATCGCAAAAATCCATAAAAAATTGCACCGCGGAGCAACCATGATCCACGATGCAGAAGGAACCTATAATCATGAGAGAAAAGCAGTCTTGATTACGGTTATCACACGAGCAGAGTTTAATGATTTTAAACACATCATGAAACAGGTCGATCCGACAGCCTTTGTCTCTGTATCCGAAAATGTCCACATCCTAGGACGATTCGTAGAAACAGACAATTAATAATACTCAAAAGACCAGCCTTGAAGCTGGTCTTTATTTTTCGATAATTTTGTGTCCAATCAACTGGCGGTAACAAATCTGTTTATTGTTTTTAGCATCGTTGATGATCTGGAGAATGGTTTCAAAGGAAACGCGCCCAAGTTCCAGACTATTGATATCGACATAAGCTACGAGGTCAAGTCGAGGATTGACAGAGTCGAAACTCAAGACAGGAACATCCAGTTTGTGCTTAGCGATATAGTCACAGACTCCTTCGGCTAGGAGACTGTCGGTTGTGATGATAGCATCAATCTGCGGATCGTGATTGAATAGGAGTTCACTGAACTGATACCCTTTTTCTTCTAGAAATTCGGTCGCAAAGTAGGTTAAGTTGGTATCAATCGGAAGTTGGTGTTGTTTGAGTGCGGACTCATAGCCGGTTAGACGATCTTGCGTTACGAAGAGTCGCTTTGTACCCCCGATAAAGGCAATTCGTTTGCATCCTTTTTTGATGAAATACTCTGTTGCATCAAAGCCCGCTTGTACATTGTCATTATCAACAAGAGGGATAAAGGGTGAAGTAGATTTTCCGAGAATGAGGAAAGGGAACTGCTCATCGGCTACTAGTTTGACCAGAGGGTCTTCTTCTTCAGCGTAGAGGAAAATCAAACCGTCAACACGCTTGCCATAAACCATCTGAGAAATCGCATTGAGACGTTCTTTCTCATCTTTCCCCGTTGCAATCTGAATAGCGTAGTGGTTTTCAGACGCGACTTGGGCGATACCACGAAGGACAGATGGGAAGAAAGGATTTTGGTAAAAGGCATCCGAGTCATCAGGGAGCACCAAGCCGATAACCTGAGTATAGCTACTTACCAAGCTACGAGCATTGAGGTTGGGATGGTAGTTGAGCTCCTTCATAGCCTTGCGAACTCGTTTTTTGGTTTCATCACTAATCGTTGATTTATTTTGAATGACGCGGGTAACAGTGGAAGGTGAGACACCTGCTGCTTTAGCCACATCTTTAATCGTCACGGGCATAAAAATCTCCTATTTATGATAATCTGGATCACGGAAATGTGTCTTGTAAAAAATAGTGACCAGATAAAGAACAAAAAGAATGTTTTGTACAGTGATAAGCGTTGTCATATTTTGGCCAAAAAGTCCCAAAATAAGCGTAATCAGAGTGGGTAATCCTAAACAGTTCAAGATAAAATGGTAGCACTCTTTAAATGTCCTAAATGAAAAGAGGCGTGATTTTTTGGTGATATAAAGGAGGAGACTAGCTCCAAGAGAGACAATGAAGAAATTCAATCCAAAGAGGAAGCTTGCACCAAGAACGAGAAAGAGACTGATATAGACCCGATTTTGTTGGTACCAATCTTTAGAAATGGCCTGGGTTAGATCTTCCTTACTCTGGAAACTCTCCGTTTGAATCGCGTGGTAGCGAATGCGAGTCAGTTCCTTACTTTCCTTACTGATGACGAGTTCTTCCGTATCAAAATGAAGTTGCAAGTCCTTTGGCAATTCTTTGTTTTGGCTCGGGCCAATCAAAAGAGAAGGCTGCTGATTCTTAGTGCCTGAGTAGTTCAGCTTTCCATCAACGATTTGTGCATTCTCTGACAAGTCCATGATGGCTTCATCTGTCAGTGGAGTATAGACATTATCGATAAAGGTATCCAGTGGATACGTTTCCTGTGAGCTGTTTTGAATGGCAATCGGAACCATAGACAAACTGATGAGGAAAATGCTCGTAAAGAGAAGCTGAAACCAGTTGAGGCCGAAACGTTTTGATAGGGGCTTACGAAATCCCCAGATACTAGAGAAATACGAGAATGGATATGGAAGCATAGGCATCTTTCTAAAAGTGTTTTCTATATGAGTATTATTATATAGAGAAATGTGCTTTATTTCAAGTCTAGGAAATCAATTATATATTGAAATAGGGTTTCAATAAGATTTGTAGAAGGGTGTCCAATCTTGTAGCTTTAGCAACAAGCTCCAAAATGAAAAAGGGTGGCGGGGATAGATTATCCCTTGTCGCCACCACTTGTAAGTCCTGAAACAAAGTTCTTTTGTAAGAAGAAGAAGAGTGTACAGATTGGAAGAGCGATGAGGATAGCACCTGCTGAGAAGTAGGCAATCTTCAAGTTCTTCGCATTGTTGACGAAGGTTTGGAGACCAACGGCAACTGTAAAGTATTCTTTCTCACGAAGCAAGAAACTAGAGAGGATATAGTCTCCGAAAGGTCCCATGAAGGCCCAGAGGGCTTGTACCGCAACCATTGGGCGAACAAGAGGGAGGACGATTTGCCAGAAGCGGCGGAAGTGTCCTGCACCATCAAGTTTTGCTGATTCATCAAGAGACATTGGTACGGTATCAAAGTAACCTTTCATCAACCAAGCGTTCATAGGGATACCACCACCGACATAGAGGAAGATGAGGAACCAGCTATGGTTAAGGGCGTTCAACATAAGTGCCATAACGAAGAAGGCAGTCAAAGCAGCCATGGTTGGCACCATTTGGATGATCAAGAAGAAAACCAAACTTTGTTTACGAGCCAAGAAGTTGTATCGGCTGTAGGCATAACCAGCAAGTACGATGATGCTTGTTTGGACAGCCATTGTAATCAAGGCGATGATCAAGGTATTGAGATACCAAGTGCCGTATAAGGTTTCAGTGAAGAGTCCTTTAAAGTTATCAAAACTAAAATCGACGTTACCATCTAGTTTAAAGGCTACCACGTTACCAGACTTGAAGGCTGACATAATGGTGATCAAAAGTGGATAAATAATGACGATTGATAAGCCAATCAAGTAGAGGTAAGTGAGGGTTTGAGTCAGTCTACGTTTGAGTTTGATTGAGTTATTCATCTTAGACGTCCTCCATATCAAATGCGTGTAGTTTCTTGAATGCAATCATAGAGATAGAGATGACAATGATGGAGATAATCAAGGTAACAGCTGCCGCCATAGAGTATTGTGGGGCTGTACCAGTTGTCAAACGGTAAATCCATGAAATCAAGATATCAGTTGAACCGGCTCCACCACCAACACTACCAGGTCCTCCACCATTGAAGAGGTACATGATAGAGAAGTTGTTAAAGTTGAAGGTGTATTGGCTAATCAATGTTGGAGCTGCAACAGCCAAGATCATTGGGAAAGTGATGTTGCGGAATTTTTGCCAAGCATTGGCACCATCGATGTAAGCCGCTTCGTAGAGGTCGTTAGGAATAGACTGCAAGATACCCAAGGTCAAAACGTAGATGTATGGGAATCCTAGCCAACCTTGCATCATAATCAAGGCAATCTTGGTCCAAGTCGGATCGGTTTTCCAAGGGATAAGAGCTCCATCTAGGAAAGGAAGAACCTTAGACAAAAGAGGCAAGACTTGGGTGTTGATGGCACCAACACTATCATTAAACATATTTGAGAATGTCAAGATAGTGATGAAGGCTGGAACTGCCCAAGGAAGAAGGAAAATAACACCGAAGATACGTTTTCCTTTGATAAATGGTTGGTTGGCAATGATTGCAGTAAAGATACCAATGACAATCTGCAAAGTAGAAGCAGATAGAGCCCAGATAATGGTCCAAGAAAGAACGGAACCAAAGGCTGAACGGAAGGTACTCAAACTCCAGATGTTAGTGAAGTTCGTTAAACCAACCCAGTCCAACAATTTGTTTGGTGGCAAGTGTTGGAAGTCGTAGTTGGTAAAGGCAATCATCAAGGTTACGATAACAGGGAAGATAATTGCAAATGTCATTGCTACATACGATGGGATGATTAAAAGGTATGGGAATCCATTTTCATAAATGCCTTTAATCATGTCCTTGAAGGTACGAGCTACGGGAATACCGTTGTTGATACGTTTAGCAGTCGTATGTGCATCCTTAATATTAAAGATGTAAAAAAGCAAGTAAACGACAACAAAGATAGAATGGAAGGCACCACGAATCAGCATGAAGAGTGAATTATCACGGCCAGGCTTGTCACCAAGGGTGACCAAATTGCTCAATTCAGGGGTTGCAAGTGTTAGAAAATACAGAACAAATAGAACAGTAATGCCAAGGAAAATAAATCCTTTAGCTTTTTGTTTGTTATAGATTTGTCCTAAACCAGGAATGATTGACAGCAAGGCTGCTTTGCGAGGCTGTTGTTTTTCCATGATTACTCCTTTCATAGGATGCGAGTTTAAACTCGGATTCAATCGTAAGATACGTACATCTGATAAGAAGCATATCTATAAATTCAAAGGGGGATTTTGCTTCCACCCCCCTTGAACAATTCAATTAGTTACCAAATTTTTGTTGGATTGTTTCCTTGATCAATGTTACAGCATCGTTAGCAGCTGTTTTCGCATCTTTCTTACCACTTACAGCATCAAAGAGCATAGTTTTTGCTGGATCCCAAACTGTTGACATTTGTGAGATGTTTGGCATTGGTTGAGCGTTCTTGAACTGTTTGATAACAGCTGTAGTCAACTCATCGTTTTTGCCTTCAGCATAAGTACGAGCCTCAGTGTTAGCTGGGATTTCGTTGGTTGCATCGTAGAATGCTTTTTGTTGTTCAGTTGAAACTAGGAAGTCTACAAATTTTTGAGCGCCTTCAAGGTTCTTAGTGCTTGATGGGATGATCCAAGCTTTACCACCACCGAATGCTGCGTAATCTTTACCGTTTGGAAGAGTTGGGATAGTCGCAACACCGTAGTTTACTTTAGCATCTTTAAAGGATTGAGCTTTCCAAGGACCATCGATGATAGCAGCTGTTTTACCTTCTTGGAATTGAGTTTGGATCAAGTTACCAGCACCTTCAGTATCTTGCATACCTTTAGGCCATTTTTCGTACCAAGATTTAGCGTATTCGATACCTTTGATTGCTCCGTCGTTTGCAAGACCGATATCTTTAGGATCTTTACCATTTTGACCGAATACATAACCACCGTTACCAGCAAGGAGTCCGTATGCGTAGTAGAAGTTTGTCCAGTCAGCTAGGAAGGCAGTAGTTTTGCCATCTTCACCAGCGAAGGCGTATTTGCTATCTTTAGCAAGGTTTTCTAAGTCAGCGAAAGTTTTTGGAGCTTCTTTTAGCAAGTCTTTGTTGTAGTACATTACGAGAGACTCGATAACGGCTGGAGCACCATAGACTTTACCACCAACAGTTACAAGAGATTTAGTAGTATCGTCTGTTTTCGCACCATCACTAAGAGTTACTTCTGAAAGTTGTCCGTCAGTACCAAGGCTACCTACACGGTCGTATGGAGCCATCATAACATCAGGGGCTTTACCAGATTGGTTGTCAAGTGAAAGGTTATCAAGACCACCCATTTGGTCTCCTGTTTTGATCGTAACTTTTACGCCAGATTCTTTTTCGTAAGCTTTTGCAGCTGATTCAGCGAAGGCTTTATATTGGTCTTCAACGTAGAAAGTGATTTCTTGTGCTTCTGAAGAGCTAGTATCAGCTGCTTTGTCAGCAGATTTGCTTCCGCAAGCTACCAAGAGCAAGCTAGCGAGAGTAGCAGTTCCGAGCACAGCAGCGCTCTTCATGAATTTAGATGACATAGTGTATTCCTCCTAAAGAATAACAGTATAATTTATTTAGAAAACGCAAACGTTTTCTTTTATGAGCCTAGTATAGCACAAATAGAAAACGGTTGCAAGCTTTTTTAAAAAGTTTTTTAAAAAAATTTTAAGGTTTCAAACATTTATTAAAGCCTTTATATAGGAAAAAACTTAAAATGTTTGTTTTTCTTGAATGGAAAATATATTAGGGAAACGATTGCGTAAATTCGGCTCATTTTTTCAGAAAATAGAGCAGATATTGGGAATGAATTATCTTAAATCAGAAAATCTTTAAAATTTTTTTGGCTCATTTCATAAAATATCAGTGGGAATAAGTTTTGTTTGATTAAAATAATTCAAAAAAATTTTTTAAAAACGCTTGCATTTGTGTTTGAAATACGCTATACTTAATTTAACGCAAACGTTTGCGCCTTGATTGCGCAACGTTTTATAACAAACACATGAGGTGCTATTATGAAAAAACGTCAAAGTGGTGTGTTAATGCACATCTCTTCTTTGCCAGGAACATACGGGATTGGATCATTTGGCCAGACTGCCTATGATTTCGTCGATTTCTTGGTTCGTACGAAGCAACGTTACTGGCAAATTCTCCCTCTTGGGACAACAAGCTATGGAGATTCTCCATACCAATCATTCTCGGCCTTTGCTGGAAATACGCATTTTATCGACCTTGATATCTTGGTAGAGCAAGGCTTGCTCGAAGCCAGTGATCTTAAAGGTGTTGACTTTGGTAGCGATGCATCTGAAGTTGACTATGCGAAGATTTATTATGCACGTCGTCCGCTTTTAGAAAAAGCAGTTAAACGCTTCTTGGAAGTGGGTGATGTCAAAGATTTTGAGAAGTTTGCTCAAGATAACCAATCATGGCTTGAACTCTTCGCAGAATATATGGCGATTAAAGAGCATTTTGACAATCTTGCTTGGACAGAATGGCCAGATGCAGATGCTCGTGCCCGTAAAGCTTCAGCGCTTGAAAGCTACCGTGAGAAATTGGCAGACAAGTTGGTTTACCACCGTGTGACTCAATATTTCTTCTTCCAACAATGGTTGAAATTGAAAGCTTACGCTAACGATAACCACATCGAAATCGTTGGGGACATGCCTATCTACGTAGCGGAAGATTCAAGCGACATGTGGGCAAATCCACACCTCTTCAAGACAGATGCCAATGGCAAAGCAACTTGCATTGCAGGATGCCCACCAGATGAGTTTTCTGCAACTGGTCAACTTTGGGGCAACCCAATCTATGACTGGGAAGCAATGGACAAAGACGGGTACAAATGGTGGATTGAACGCTTGCGCGAAAGCTTCAAAATCTACGATATCGTTCGTATCGACCACTTCCGCGGTTTCGAATCTTACTGGGAAATTCCTGCTGGTTCTGATACAGCAGCACCTGGTAAGTGGGTGAAAGGTCCAGGCTACAAACTCTTCGCAGCCGTTAAGGAAGAGCTTGGTGAGCTAAACATCATCGCAGAAGACCTTGGTTTCATGACAGATGAAGTCATCGAGTTGCGTGAACGCACTGGCTTCCCAGGAATGAAGATTCTTCAATTCGCCTTCAACCCAGAAGACGAAAGTATCGATAGCCCACACTTGGCACCTGCCAACTCTGTTATGTACACAGGAACACACGATAACAATACGGTCCTTGGTTGGTACCGTAACGAGATCGATGATGCGACACGTGAGTACATGGCTCGCTACACTAACCGTAAAGAATACGAAACAGTGCCACACGCTATGCTTCGTACAGTCTTTTCATCAGTTAGCTTCATGGCAATTGCAACTATGCAAGATTTGTTAGAATTGGATGAAACAGCTCGTATGAACTTCCCATCTACCCTTGGTGGAAACTGGTCTTGGCGTATGACTGAAGATCAATTGACACCAGCTGTTGAAGAAACTTTGCTTGACTTGACTACAATTTATCGCCGAATCAATGAAAATTTGGTAGAATTAAAGAAATAATACAATATCAGGAGACACCTTAAACATGTTATCACTACAAGAATTTGTACAAAACCGTTACAATAAAACCATTGCAGAATGTAGCAATGAAGAGCTTTACCTTGCTCTTCTTAACTACAGCAAGCTTGCTAGCAGCCAAAAACCAGTCAACACTGGTAAGAAAAAAGTTTACTACATCTCAGCTGAGTTCTTGATCGGTAAACTCTTGTCAAACAACTTGATTAACCTCGGTCTTTACGACGATGTGAAAAAAGAACTTGCAGCTGCAGGTAAAGAGTTGATCGAAATCGAAGAAGTAGAATTGGAACCATCACTTGGTAACGGTGGTTTGGGACGTTTGGCAGCCTGCTTTATCGACTCAATCGCTACACTTGGTTTGAATGGTGACGGTGTTGGTTTGAACTACCACTTCGGTCTTTTCCAACAAGTTCTTAAAAACAACCAACAAGAAACAATTCCTAACGCTTGGTTGACAGAGCAAAACTGGTTGGTTCGCTCAAGCCGTAGCTACCAAGTGCCATTTGCACACTTCACATTAACATCGACTCTTTACGATATCGATGTACCTGGTTACAAGACAGCTACTAAGAACCGCTTGCGTTTGTTTGACTTGGATTCAGTTGATTCTTCTATCATCGAAGATGGTATCAACTTTGACAAGACAGATATCGCTCGCAACTTGACTCTCTTCCTTTACCCAGACGATAGTGACAAACAAGGTGAATTGCTCCGTATCTTCCAACAATACTTCATGGTATCAAACGGTGCGCAATTGATCATTGACGAAGCGATCGAAAAAGGAAGCAACTTGCATGACCTTGCGGACTACGCTGTTGTACAAATCAACGATACTCACCCATCAATGGTGATTCCTGAATTGATCCGTCTCTTGACTGCGCGTGGTATCGAGCTTGATGAAGCAATCTCAATCGTACGTAGCATGACTGCCTACACTAACCACACAATCCTTGCTGAAGCCCTTGAAAAATGGCCTCTTGAATTCTTGGAAGAAGTGGTTCCTCACTTGGTACCAATCATCGAAGAATTGGACCGTCGTGTGAAAGCAGAATACAAAGATCCAGCTGTTCAAATCATTGATGAAAACGACCGCGTTCACATGGCTCACATGGATATCCACTACGGATATAGTGTTAACGGGGTAGCAGCACTCCACACTGAGATCTTGAAGAACTCAGAGTTGAAAGCTTTCTACGACATCTACCCAGAAAAATTCAACAACAAAACAAACGGTATTACATTCCGTCGTTGGCTCATGCATGCGAACCCAAGTTTGTCTCACTACTTGGATGAGATTATTGGAGAGGGTTGGCACCATGAAGCTGATGAGCTTGAAAAACTCTTGTCATACGAAGACAAGGCTGCTGTCAAAGAAAAATTGGAAAGCATCAAAGCTCACAACAAACGTAAATTGGCTCGTCACTTGAAAGAACATCAAGGTGTGGAAATCAATACAAACTCTATCTTTGATATCCAAATCAAACGTCTTCACGAGTACAAACGCCAACAAATGAACGCTTTGTATGTCATCCACAAATACCTTGATATCAAGGCTGGTAACATCCCTGCTCGTCCAATCACAGTCTTCTTTGGTGGTAAAGCAGCTCCTGCCTACACAATTGCCCAAGACATCATTCACTTGATCCTTTGCTTGTCAGAAGTGATTGCTAACGACCCAGCAGTAGCTCCACACTTGCAAGTCGTAATGGTTGAAAACTACAACGTTACTGCAGCAAGCTTCCTTATCCCAGCATGTGACATCTCAGAACAAATCTCACTTGCTTCTAAAGAAGCTTCAGGTACTGGTAACATGAAATTCATGTTGAACGGAGCTTTGACTCTTGGTACTATGGACGGAGCTAACGTGGAAATCGCTGAATTGGTTGGAGACGAAAACATCTACATCTTTGGTGAAGATTCTGAAACTGTTATCGACCTTTACGCAAAAGCAGCTTACAAATCAAGCGAATTCTACGCTCGTGAAGCCATCAAACCATTGGTTGACTTCATCGTCAGCGACGCTGTTCTTGCAGTAGGTAAGAAAGAACGCTTGGAACGTCTTTACAACGAATTAATCAACAAAGACTGGTTCATGACTCTCCTAGACTTGGAAGACTACATCAAGGTCAAAGAGCAAATGCTTGCTGACTACGAAAACCGTGACGCATGGTTGGATAAAGTCATTGTCAACATTGCCAAAGCAGGATTCTTCTCATCTGACCGTACAATCGCTCAGTACAACGAAGATATCTGGCACTTGAACTAAGAATTACATAATTTAAACCCGTACCTTGAAGGTGCGGGTTTTGTCTTATCTGAAAGATTTATTTACTTTGCTTTCCCAACTAGAATCTCTGCTTCAATGGTAATCTCAGTCAACTGAGTCCAGTCAATCTTACTTTGGTCAACGTGAAAGAGTAAGGGCGTCATGGCAAGCAGGGCTTGGCGTTGCTCTGCTGTGATGGATTTGGTCAGGGAGGTTATTTGGCGAGATTGGATGCTGAAATGTCCCTGGAAATGTTCTTTGATATCTTGGTTGGAATAATCCTTCTTTGTCAGCTGGTCCTGCGCCATTTGACGGATTTCTTTGAGGTGATTTTCAGTCGGGATGACCTTGATCAAGATGCCATCTTTGGATAAAACACGGCGAAATTCTCCATAATTGGCAGGCGAAAAGATGTCAAGCAGGATATCCATACTGGCGTCTTTTATAGGAAGACGGGCCAGGTCACCAACAAACCAGTTGACTGCCCAGTTGGGTTCACTCTTAGCAGCGATTTGGACTGAGTCTTTTGAAATATCAAAGGCATAGAAGGTCTTGTCAGGGTGACTTTCTTGGAGTTTACGAGAGTAGAATCCTTCGCCACAACCGATATCTAAAATTGTTTTGGCACTTTCTGAGTTTGCAAGTAAGTCTGAGATGGTTTCTAAGATAGTCTGATAAAAACCAGCTTCAAGGATTTGCTGGCGGTTTTGGAAATTTTCCTTGTCGTAGTTGGTGGATTGTTTGATTTGAGGAGCCAGATTGACATAGCCAAATTTTGCCAAGTCAAAAGAATGGCGGTTGCTACACTTGAGACTAGTTTCGACCAAGGTCAGATCTTCTTGGCAGATAGGGCAGGAAAAGGCAGTCGCAGTAGCAAAACGTTGAAGTTTGGGTTTGAGGTTTGTATTCATAGTTTTAGTCTAGCAAAAAAAAGACTGGATGGCAAATGCCTCCAGTCTGCTTTTTTAGTATGTAAGAACGAAGTATTTTTTCTTCCCGCGGCGGATAACAGTTAGTTTGTTTTCTAACTTATCTGCATCACTCAAGACATAGTCAAGGTCTTGGATACGGTCGCCGTTGACGTAGATGGCTCCATTTTGAACATCTTCACGGGCTTGGCGTTTTGAGTTAACCACACCAGATGACACGAGGAGTTCCACGATATTGTGGTTTTCGTCTGCTTGTACTTGGTAGTTTGGCACTCCACGAAGTCCTTGTTTGAGTTCTTTGACAGAAAGGTTTTTGATGTTTCCAGCAAAGAGTTGCTCAGTGATGTTAAGGGCTTCTTTGTAGGCTTCTTCTCCGTGAACAAGAGCTACGACTTCACGCGCAAGGACTTTTTGAGCCAAGCGTTCGTGTGGGGCTGCTTCGAACTGTTTGCGGATGTCTTCGATCTCATCAAGTGTCAAGAAAGTAAAGATCTTCAAGAAACGAACAGCATCGGCATCCATGACATTCATCCAGAATTGGTACATTTCGTATGGAGAAGTCTTTTCAGGGTTGAGCCAGACTGCGTTTCCTTCAGATTTACCAAATTTCTTACCAGTTGCGTCTGTAATGAGTGGGACAGTGATGACGTGACCAGTCTTGTCAGCCTTACGACGAAGCAATTCGGTACCAGCAGTCATATTTCCCCACTGGTCAGAACCACCGATTTGAAGGGTTACATTGTGCTCTTGGTTAAGGACATAGAAGTCGTACCCTTGCATGATTTGGTAGGCAAACTCAGTGTAAGAAATCCCTGTCTCGATCCGTTTTTTCACAGACTCCTTGCTCATCATGTAGTTGACAGTGAAGTATTTTCCGACATCACGGAGGAAGTCAATGAAGCTGATGCTGCCAAACCAGTCGTAGTTGTTGACCATGACAGCCTTATTTTCACCATTTTCAAAGTCAAGAAAACGAGAAAGTTGCCCTTGGATAGACTTGACCCAGCCCTCTACTGTGTCTTTTGTTTGGAGACTACGCTCAGCATCTTTGAAGGACGGATCTCCGATGAGACCTGTAGCACCGCCAACGAGCGCATATGGTTTATGACCTGCTAACTGCAAGCGACGACTGGTCAAGATTGCGACAAGGTGGCCGAGGTGAAGGCTATCAGCAGTTGGATCGTAGCCAGTATAATAAGAAACTTGACCTTCTTCTAGGGCTTTACGCAAAGCTTCTTCATCAGTCGTTTGAAAAATCAAACCACGCTCTTTTAGCTCATCAAAAATGTGCATGTGTCTTTTCTCCTTTATAAAATATTGTTTCTACCTATTGTATCACAAACTCGGACAATAGCCTAGTGGAATAGGGAAGAAAGTGGCTATTTTATTGAAAGTTTCCCTTTTATGGTATAATAGAGAAAGCGAGGACATTCATGAAAGAAAGAATTAATGAATTAAAAACAAAAATGCTGCATTTTTTCCAGCAGCTAATGCAACGAATTGCAAAATGGAAGAAAAGACTAGCAGAAAAACTGGCTAATAAGAAAACCGGTAAAAAGGGGACCTCTTCTGACAAAGTTGGAAGGGCAGGATCTAATTTTGCTAAGGTTTTGAGTGGGTTTAAAATAGTCTTTAACACTCTCTTTATCTTAGGTTTTATCGGTGGACTGTTTGGCGCTGGTGTAGCTATGGGTTATGGAGTCGCTCTATTTGACAAGGCTCAGGTGCCTCAAGCAGAAGAGTTGGTCAAGCAAGTGAAGGATATTGCCTCTATCTCAGAAATCACTTATTCTGACGGCAGTACCATTGCCTCGATCGAGGGTGATTTGTTGCGCACTTCAGTCGCTTCAGATGCTATCTCAGATAACCTTAAGAAAGCCATTGTTGCGACAGAGGACGAGCATTTCAATGAGCACAAGGGAGTTGTGCCTAAGGCCGTTATTCGTGCGACCTTGGGAACCTTTGTCGGTCTAGGCTCGTCTAGTGGTGGTTCGACCTTGACCCAGCAGGTCATCAAGCAACAAGTAGTGGGGGATGCTCCAACTCTAGCTCGTAAGGCTAAAGAGATTATTGATGCTCTTGCTTTAGAAAGGGCCATGGGTAAGGATGAGATTTTGACAACCTACCTTAACATAGCTCCTTTTGGTCGCAATCATAAAGGCCAAAATATTGCAGGTGCCCAGCAGGCTGCAGAAGGAATCTTTGGTGTCAATGCTTCGGATTTAACGGTCCCTCAAGCTGCCTTTATCGCAGGATTGCCACAGAGTCCAATCAGTTATTCTCCTTATGAATCTGATGGTAGCATGAAGAGTGATGAGGACATGGCTTTGGGAATTAAGCGTGCCAAGGATGTCCTCTACAATATGTACCGAACAGGGGCTCTAAGTCAGGAAGACTACGATAAGTACAAAGATTATGACTTTAAGAAAGACTTCCTACCATCAGGTAGTGTTAGTGGTACTTCGCGTGACTATCTCTACTATGCAACCTTGGCAGAAGCAACTGATCGTATGTATGACTACCTCGTCCAACGAGATAATGTTTCTGCGCAAGAATTAAAGAATGAGTCCATTCAGAAATCCTATCGTGATTTAGCCACTAAGGAAATTGAAAATGGTGGATATAAGATTACGACAACTATCAATAAAAATGTTCATGCTGCGATGCAAAATGCGGTTGCGACCTACGGCTATCTGCTAGATGATTCGACAGGCCAGCCTGAGGTGGGGAATGTCCTCATGGACAACCAAACGGGAGCTATCCTTGGATTTGTTGGTGGCCGTAATTATCAAGAAAATCAGAACAATCACGCTATTGATACCAAGCGTTCTCCTGCTTCGACTACTAAGCCGATATTGGCTTACAGTATTGCCATTGATCAAGGTCTGATGGGAAGTGCAAGTATCTTGTCAAACTATCCTACCAACTTCTCAAACGGGAATCCCATCATGTATGTCAATAGTCCTGGTACGGGCATGATGACATTGGGAGAAGCCCTTAACTACTCATGGAATATCCCAGCCTACTGGACGTATCGTACGCTTCGAGAGAAGGGTGTTGATGTCAAGGGCTATATGGAAAAAATGGGTTATGAAATCCCAGAATATGGGATTGAAAGTTTACCGATGGGTGGGGGGATTGACGTTACAGTTGCCCAGCATACCAACGGGTATCAAACTCTGGCTAACAATGGAGTTTACCATAAGAAACATATGATCGCTAAGATCGAGTCAACGGATGGCCGACTGGTATACGAGCACAAGGATGAGCCTGTCCAAGTTTATTCAAAAGCGACAGCAACCATCATGCAAAGTTTGCTTCGCGATGTTATTTCATCTCGGATTACTTCAAGTTTCCAGACGGATTTGACGACTATCAATCCATCCCTAGCTCGTGCTGACTGGATCGGAAAAACTGGTACGACCAATGAAGATGAAAATATGTGGCTCATGCTTTCTACACCTCGCTTGACTTTGGGTGGCTGGTTAGGTCACGATGACAACCGACCACTAGCCAAAGGAGCAGGCCACTACCGTAATGCCAACTATATGGCCCACTTGGTCAATGCTATCCAACAAGCTGAACCTGGAATATGGGGGAATGAGCGCTTTAATCTGGATCCAAGTGTGACCAAGTCACAAGTTCTCCGATCTACAGGGCAAAAACCGGGCAAGGTTTCCATCAATGGGAAAGAAATAGAAGTTTCTGGATCAACAGTAACGAGCTACTGGGCGACTAAAGAAGGTGCCCCTGTGACCACCTATCGCTTTGCTATTGGAGGAAGCGATGCAGATTATCTGAACGCATGGAAGAATATTCTAGGAAGCATTCCAGCAGTGACTCCTCCAAGCTCAAGTTCAAGCAGTAGCTCTGGAAGTTCAAGTTCGAGTGGCAATACTCAAAGTGGTTCTTCAGGACGTTCACGTTTATTTAATCGTTAAGAAAGAGTAGTGGCAAGGTTAGTAATTTCTCCTTGTTGCTACTTTTTTCTTTGTTGGTTTCGTGTTACAATAATAATATGAATCATTATCAGAAAAAGATTGTTAAGGGAACAGTATACTCGCTACTCTCAGGCCTAATCTGGGGGATTTGTGGGATTTTAGGAGAGTATTTTTTCACTCATTATCCAGTGTCTTCTGGATGGATTACTTCTATGCGTTTACTAGTGGCGGGGAGTTTGGTTTTAGGTCTATCTGCCTTTCAGTTGCGTAGCCGCTTGTTGGACATCTGGCGTGATAAGAAAAATTATCTACCTTTTTTAGCCTATGCTATTCTAGGTATTTTTTCTGTGCAGTTTTTCTTTTATCTCTGCGTTGAGTATTCCAATGCGACGACGGCGACCATTTTGCAATTTATCAGCCCAGTTTTTATCCTGTTTTACAATCGAATTATTTACCAGAAGAAGGCTTCAATTACAGCTGTTTTCTATGTTTTGATTGCCATGCTAGGTGTTTTTTTGATGGCTACAAAAGGGGATTTGTCCCAGTTGTCCATGACACCTTTGGCTCTAGTGACAGGTTTGCTTAGTGCAGTAGGGGTTATGTTTAATGTTATCCTACCCCAGCGTTTTGCACGGCGCTACGGATTTGTTCCGACTGTTGGTTGGGGGATGATTCTGGCAGGGCTCTTTAGTAATTTCCTTTACCCTATTTATCGGATAAGTTTTCAAGTGGATTTGGTAAGTGTGCTGATTTGTCTGACGATTGCCGTGTTTGGTACTGCTTTTGCCTTCTTTCTATCTATGAAGGCTGTGTCACTCGTTTCCCCGCTGGTTGTATCAGTGGTGAGTGCTAGCGAACCGCTCTCTTCAGCTTTATTAAGTGTTCTTTTTCTGGGATTGGTCATGGATGGTTTTTTGGCTTTAGCTATGGTGTTGATTATCGTTCCGATGATTTTCTTATCTGTTGAAGAAGCAAAACAAGCCAGGTAAAGATGATTATTTGATAGTTGAGGCTTCAAATTTGAAGCCTTTTTTGGTAGAATAGGTATCATTATAACGAACCAGGAGGCACCTATGACTGCTACAAAAATGAACGCCCAAGAAATTATCCAATTTATCGCCAATGCTGAAAAGAAAACCAGTGTCAAAGTAACTTTTGAGGGAGAACTTGCAACTGCTGTACCAAGCTCTGTTGTCAAACTAGGAAATGTTTTATTCGGAGACTGGAAGGATGTTGCTCCGCTTCTTGAAGGTTTAGTAGAAAATCAAGACTATATTGTTGAGCAAGATGCTCGTAATTCTGCAGTTCCTTTACTAGATAAACGTGATATCAACGCTCGTATTGAGCCAGGTGCTATTATCCGTGACCAGGTGGAAATTGGTGCCAATGCTGTTATCATGATGGGAGCTGTTATCAATATCGGTGCTGAAATCGGTGCTGGAACCATGATTGACATGGGTGCCATCCTTGGAGGTCGTGCTATCGTTGGGAAAAACAGTCACGTTGGTGCAGGTGCAGTTTTGGCAGGTGTGATTGAGCCAGCTAGCGCAGATCCAGTCCGTGTCGGAGACAATGTTCTTATCGGTGCCAATGCAGTGGTAATCGAAGGAGTTCAAATCGGCAGTGGTTCAGTTGTTGCAGCAGGAGCTATTGTTACCCAAGATGTTCCAGAAAACGTGGTAGTGGCAGGTGTTCCAGCTCGTATCATCAAAGAAATTGATGCCCAAACCCAACAAAAAACAGCGCTAGAGGATGCGCTTCGTACCTTGTAAAAATAAAAAGAGGCGGATACTTCTTCCAGCCTCTTTCTTCTATCAAAAGGAGGATCGATAGATGTTAGATTTGATTCAGACTAGACGAGATTTACACCAGATTCCAGAGATTGGCTTGGAGGAATTCAAGACTCAGGCTTATTTGCTGGATGTGATTGAGAAATTGACTACGGGCAAGGATTTTGTTCAAATTCGTACTTGGCGAACAGGGATTTTGGTCTACCTGCAGGGAAGTCAGCCGGAGCGAACCATTGGTTGGCGAACAGACATTGATGGTCTGCCTATTATCGAACAAACAGGTCTACCTTTTGCTTCTCAACACCAAGGTCGCATGCATGCCTGTGGCCATGATTTTCATATGACCATTGCCTTGGGCTGTCTCGAGCGTGCTCTTGAGGAGCAACCCAAGAATAATCTGCTTTTTCTGTTTCAACCTGCTGAAGAAAATGAAGCCGGTGGCATGCTCATGTATGAGGACGGTGCTTTTGGGGACTGGCTACCAGACCAATTTTATGGCCTCCATGTCCGTCCAGATCTGAAGGTTGGACAGATTGCGACCAATACACACACTCTCTTTGCAGGGACCTGTGAAGTGAAGATTCGTTTCAAAGGAAAAGGGGGGCACGCTGCTTTTCCACATGAGGCCAATGATGCCTTGGTGGCTGCTAGCTACTTTATCACTCAGGTGCAGTCAGTGGTTAGCCGCAATGTTAATCCAATCGAGGGAGCGGTGGTGACCTTTGGCCTTTTCCAAGCTGGAACAACCAATAATGTCATTACAGACACAGCATTTTTACATGGAACTATTCGCGCCTTGACTCAGGACATGAGCCTCTTGGTACAAAAAAGAGTCAAGACAGTCGCAGAAGGTGTTGCAGCAGCCTTTGATATGGAAGTCGAAGTAGAACTCAAGCAAGGAGGCTACCTCCCTGTTGAGAACAATCCAGCCTTGGCGCGTGAACTGATGGACTTTTTTGAAGAGAAAGACGGAATTGAGTTGATTGATATCGAGCCAGCTATGACTGGTGAGGACTTTGGTTATCTCCTTTCGAAGGTAGATGGCGTTATGTTTTGGCTGGGTATCGATAGTCCTTATGCCCTTCATCACCCTCAGATGAGTCCTAAGGAAGAAGCCTTAGCCATTGGAGTAGATGCGGTCTCTAGTTTCCTGAAAAAGAAGGCAGCAGAGTAGAGGAATTGTCTATGAAAGTAGAACTACGCAAGAAAATTTTGCAAGAAATGAAGGCTCTATCTCAGGAGCAAAAACAGGCTATGGATCGAGCTTTAACCGAGCGTTTCTTACGACATCCCTTTTACCAAGAAGCTAAGGTCATCGCAACCTATCTCTCCTTTCCGCATGAATTTCAAACGCAAGAACTGATTGAGCAGGCGCTGAAGGACGACAAAAAGGTTCTGATACCCAAAACCTATCCCAAGGGGCGCATGGAGTTTGTGGTCTATAATCCGCAGCAGTTGGTAAAAACTTCCTTTGGTTTACTGGAACCGCAAGGAGACTTGGAAGTTGTGGAACCGTCTCAGATTGATTTAATCCATGTTCCGGGCTTGGCTTTTACAACAGAGGGCTATCGAATCGGATATGGTGGAGGATACTACGACCGCTATCTGGAACATTTTGCTGGGCAGAGCCTGAGTACAATCTATCCTTGTCAAGTTCAGGAGTTTAATTCGGAAAACCATGATATTCCCGTACAGGAGGTGTTAATCTATGAAGGAAATCTTTGATAAACGTTATCCTGTTACTAGTTTCTTCCTCCTAGTAACCGCATTGGTCTTTCTCTTGATGTTGGTTCTTACAGGTTTAAATTTTGAACGAGCAGATACCTTGCTTCAGTTTGGAGCCATGTATGGACCGATCATTCGCCTGTTCCCAGAGCAGATTTGGCGCCTTTTTTCGGCTATATTTGTGCATATCGGATGGGAGCATTTCATTGTCAATATGATTTCGCTCTACTTTCTTGGACGACAGGTTGAGGAGATTTTCGGCTCCAAGCAGTTCTTCCTTCTCTATCTCTTATCAGGAATGATGGGCAATCTCTTTGTTTTTGCTTTCACACCGAAAGTTGTAGCAGCAGGAGCATCCACTTCTCTTTACGGACTATTTGCTGCGATTATCGTTTTGCGCTATGCGACTCGCAACCCCTATATCCAGCAGTTGGGGCAATCCTATCTGACACTTTTGGTGATAAATATCATTGGAAGTATTCTGATTCCAGGAATTAGCCTAGCAGGCCATATCGGAGGTGCAGTAGGAGGTGCTTTTCTGGCAGTTATCTTTCCAGTCAAATGGGAGAGAAGGATGTATAGTACCAGCCAGCGAATCGGAGCAACTGTACTTTTTATCGCACTAGCTATTTTCCTATGCTATAAGGGAATGAGCTATGTGTAGGGATGGAATAGTTAAAAAGCTACTCAAAAAATGAGTAGCTTTTTTTGGAACCATTCGAAACAACACAGCTCTAAAACAGCATTGTTATTGCTTCAACTACTGTCGGAGTTTTGGAACCATTCGAAACAACACAGCTCTAAAACAAAGGAAATATAAGGTTATTGTGAGTGGGTGTTTTGGAACCATTCGAAACAACACAGCTCTAAAACAAACGCTCCCTATTTCATGTACATTCAATCGTTTTGGAACCATTCGAAACAACACAGCTCTAAAACATATTGAGCTGACAATCCAGTTAAATAGGAGTTTTGGAACCATTCGAAACAACACAGCTCTAAAACATCAACTTGTCTAAACGTTTCACAATCCCAGTTTTGGAACCATTCGAAACAACACAGCTCTAAAACATTCAATCCAGCCACTTCCCTATCGATGCGGTTTTGGAACCATTCGAAACAACACAGCTCTAAAACCAAGCAAGCAGAACGCAGAGAGCAAGCGGAGTTTTGGAACCATTCGAAACAACACAGCTCTAAAACTATGCTTAAAGCTGGAGCTCTGACGGTTGAGTTTTGGAACCATTCGAAACAACACAGCTCTAAAACCAACTGGACAGCTCTCTTTGATAATGTGAGTTTTGGAACCATTCGAAACAACACAGCTCTAAAACAAAGGAAATATAAGGTTATTGTGAGTGGGTGTTTTGGAACCATTCGAAACAACACAGCTCTAAAACAAACGCTCCCTATTTCATGTACATTCAATCGTTTTGGAACCATTCGAAACAACACAGCTCTAAAACACAAAGTCAATATGAGCTTAATAGAGAGTTGTTTTGGAACCATTCGAAACAACACAGCTCTAAAACTAAAGAAGACTGGACGAAAGTTTGGAGTTAGTTTTGGAACCATTCGAAACAACACAGCTCTAAAACAAGTAGAATTTTCTAAAGAAATCAAAATACGTTTTGGAACCATTCGAAACAACACAGCTCTAAAACCCTCCTTTCGTCAAAATCGCTTAGTTTTTAGTTTTGGAACCATTCGAAACAACACAGCTCTAAAACACATTGTCAGCGGTGCGCTGATTTCTGGGAGTTTTGGAACCATTCGAAACAACACAGCTCTAAAACCAATGTCCGGAAGAATGTTCTTGCGTACGTGTTTTGGAACCATTCGAAACAACTCAGCTCTAAAACTCTAAGTTTCATTTTTTTATTTTCCTGATTGTTTTGGAACCATTCGAAACAACACAGCTCTAAAACTTTGTCCGGGATTGTTTTCCCTGCTGCAAAGTTTTGGAACCATTCGAAACAACACAGCTCTAAAACCTTCACTTGCGGCTATACAGGAAAACTGAAGTTTTGGAACCATTCGAAACAACACAGCTCTAAAACAAGGATTTCTTCTGCGGAGTTATGTTCCGGGTTTTGGAACCATTCGAAACAACACAGCTCTAAAAC